>CANOGG010000040.1 GCA_947565485.1 uncultured Mycoplasma sp.
TAATCGAAGGCTTACCTCTTGAAAATCCTACTGAGATAAGTAATCTTATCTGTGAATATCTATCTAAATAAAAAATAAAAAAACTTTGATTTCGAAAAAAGATTTCAAAGTTTTTAAAATATTTCCCACTTTTTTTAACAAAGTCTGATGTTTCATAACTAAAAAGTATTTACATTTATTCAAAAATATATTATCATTAATTTAAGCGAGACACTTATACTTAAGTGCTTGCCAAGAGCTAGCACCTTCCTAATGGATGGTGTTTTTAGTTACCAAAACCCACCTAGAATATCAAGTTAATCTAAGAATGATAATAGCAAGAATGATAATTATTGCCAGTAGACTAAAATCAAGAATGTCTCTCTTTTTAATCATTGCAACCACCTCGCAATTCTTTTGAAATTTTAAAGTGGCAAACATCAAAGCATCCATGCCCCGCTAACTCTAAAATAACACAAATATTAAACCGTGTCAAACTATTTTTTATAGCCAACAAAACGGTCTATATTTTAACCAAAAAAAGCTAATTTTCTGTAAAAAATATCAATTCAAATTACAATACTTACAACATAATAAAGAGAAATTTTAACTTTTTCTTTTTTTTTCTCTCTTTTAATGATATAATTTTTCTTAAGAAGGTGATTATTTGTGAAAATTTATTTAGTCGCTGGTAAAAGTGGCAGTGGTAAAAACACTGTCGCCCGTATTATCCAAGAATTTTATCAAAACCAAAATAAGAAAGCCTTGATTACGGAATATAGTAAATACTTAAAACTCTACGCTAAAGAAATCTTAAATTGGCAAGGTGAAGAACCAAAACCTCGGAAATTCCTCCAAGATACTAGTATCACCATTCGTGATAACCTTGATAAACCTTTAATGCTTGTAAATAGAATGCTTGAAGATATTTTAATCTACAGTCTCTATGTCGATGTTGTCATTATCAGTGATGTTCGCTATCCTGAAGAAATAACCGAAATCAAAAATAGATATCCTGATACCACATCAATATACGTTATCAATCAATTTGCTCCAAGCAAGCTCACCTTAGAAGAACAAACCCACATCACCGAAACTGCCTTTGAAGAGTACACAGATTTTGATTTGACTATAACTAATGATGACTTAAATAAATTACCTGAAAAAATATATAACTTTTTAAAAGAGGAGAAATTATAATGAACTTAAAAGATGAATTTATTAATTATTTTATTGAAAAGGGCCATGTCCAAATACCTAGTGCCCCTTTAATACCTGAAAACGACCCTTCGGTTCTTTTTAACACCGCTGGTATGCAACCTTTAATTCCCTATCTTTTAGGGAAAGAACATCCTGAGGGTAAACGCTTATGTGACTATCAAAAATGTGTCCGTCTAACCGACCTCGATAGTATCGGCGATAAAACCCATCATACTTTCTTTGAAATGCTTGGCAACTGGAGTCTAGGTGATTATTTCAAAAAAGAGAGTCTCGAGTATAGCTTAGAATTTCTAACTAAAAATCTAAATATTCCTATTGAAAAATTAGCTGTCACAGTTTTTAAAGGCGATGGCAATATCCCTCGTGATGATGCTTCTGCTAGTATCTGGAAATCTCTTGGTATTCCAGAAGAACGTATTGCTTACTTAGGTCTTGAAGATAACTTTTGGATTGCGGGCGAAACTGGTCCTTGTGGTGGTGACTCTGAAATCTTTTATTTCACCGGAATTGAAGAACCTCCCCAAAAATTTGACCCGAAAGATGAACGTTGGGTGGAAATTTGGAACAACGTCTTTATGGAATTTGAAAAACACGAAGATGGCAGTATCACCGAACTCCCAAGTAAAAACGTCGATACAGGCATGGGCCTTGAACGTGTTGTCGCTGTCTTAGAAGGTACAAGTGATAACTACCAAACATCTATCTGGCGTGATATAATTAAAACTATCGAAAATGTAAGTGGCAAAACCTATGCCGGCCATGAAGAGAGTATGCGTATTATCGCTGACCATATACGTACTAGTGTCTTTATTAGTGCTGACCATGCTGGTATTAAACCATCTAATACCGACCAAGGCTATATCCTAAGACGTCTTATTAGAAGAGCCATCCGTCATGGCAAAAAACTCGAAATCGATATGACTTCTGATTGGCTTGCCACTATTGCATCTAAAATCATCGACCAATACGAAAACTATTATAGTGAAATTAAAGAAAATAGGGGCGTTGTCTTAGAAGTTCTTCGTAACGAAAGCATCAAATTTAATAAAACTCTCGAAAAAGGCTTAAAAGAGTTTGCTAAACTAGAAGCCCATCTAACCGATAATAAAATCGATGCCGCTAATGCTTTCAAACTATATGATACCTATGGTTTTCCTATCGAACTAACCGAAGAAATGGCGCTTGAACACAACCTAACTGTCGATACCGCGGGCTTCAAAGAAAAATTTAGGGAACATCAAGAACTCTCAAGAACTGCTAGTGCTGGTAAATTTAAAGGCGGTCTTGCAAGTACTGGCGATGAAGAAATTAAATATCACACCGCTACTCATTTATTAAACGCTGCTCTAAAAATTGTTGTCAATAAAGATGTCCATCAAAAGGGTAGTAACATCACTTCCGAACGTATGCGCTTTGACTTTAGTTGCGACCATAAACTAACTGACGAAGAGAAAAAGGCTACTGAAGAACTAGTAAACAAGTGGATACAAGAAGACCTCCCTGTAACTGTTACAACTATGTCTAAAGAAGAAGCTGTAAAAAGTGGCGCTGAGGCTATGTTTATTGAAAAATATGCTGATATCGTCACAGTCTATAGCATCGGTGATGTCTCAAGAGAAATATGTGGTGGTCCTCATGTTGAACATACTGGCGAACTCGGCACTTTCAAAATCAAAAAAGAAGAAGCCAGTTCCGCTGGTGTTAGAAGAATAAAGGCTATTTTAGAATAGTCTTTATTTTTTCCCTAAATTATGTTATTATTATAATAGTTTAAAAAGTAGAAAAGGTGAAAAATATATGACTATTTTAAGTATTGGTGAAGCTAGTTACGATATTACTTGTCCTGTTGAAGATTATCCCGTTGAAGGGGCAAAATATCTTTTAAATGAAAAAATCGAATCTGGTGGAGGTATCGCTGCTAATGTCGCTTATCTTCTTGGAAAATGGGGCGAGACCTCTTATTTTGCTGGTGTAACTGGCGCTGATGACTACGCTAATAAAATCAAAAAAGAATTCGGCAGTGTTATGGTTAAAACTGAACTCATGGAAACATCTTACGAGGTCGGTACACCTCTAAGCATCATTTTAGTTAACAAAAAGAAAGCCACCCGGACCAAATTTGATGTTATTGGTGCTACTAAACCCCAACTGAAAAAATACGAATATAATATTGAACCTGATGTTATTTTTACCGATGGTAAAGAATATGCTGCGACTATTAATGCTTTAAATAAATTTCCCCAAGCCATAAGCATTGTTGATGCCGACCGTGTCGACCGTGACCTTCTAGAACTTTGTAAATATGTCAAATATATTGTCTGTTCCAAAGATTTTGCTGAAACTGTAAGTGGTATGAAAATCGACTTTAATAACTCCATCAGTCTAGCAAACGTCTACAAAAAATTAAAAGAACGCTACCCCAATAATGAAATTATTGTCACACTAGAAAGTATGGGTGCCATGTATTCGGTTGAGGGTGAAATAAAAATTATGCCTGGTATCAAAACAACCATTGTTGACCCAAGTTCTTCTGGCGATGTATTCCATGGTGCCTTTGTCTACTGTATTGCTAACCGTTTTGATATCGAAAAAGCCGTGACTTATTCTAATATTGCTGCTGGTCTTTCTCTTGCTAAAATGGGTGGTCGTCCCTCAATGCCTGGTGTGAAAGAAGTTATCAGCTACTATGCCAAAAAGTTTGGCTCAGTTGCCGGCATCGAAGAAACTCCAGAAGAAGTCCAAGAAGAAGTAAAACCTGAAGAAACAAAAGTCGCTGCTCAAGCCCTACCTCCAATACCTGATGCCACAACCTTTGTCATTCCTGACCCATCCACTGCGAACCTTGGGGCTAATTTCTTTGGTGGAGCTGCTAATATTCCTGTTATCGGTGGTGAAAGTAAAGGCACACCTCCAAGTAGTACTCCTAAACCAACCATCCCTGTCATTAGTGATGATGGTACTAATAAATAAGGCTTTATGTATACTAGTCACTCTCCAACCCTAAATGTCCATGGTGAAACAAGAGATACTGTAACTTTTCCTGTCCAAGACTTCATCAATGATAATATCAAACTTAAAAATGAATATATCGGTATTGTCCATGGTCGCAGTTCCAATATCTTAAAAAACCGTATCCACGAACTTTTGAAACAAAATAAAAATGTTGATTCCTTTCGTGTTGATATTTTCAACCCCGGTCTTACTATCGTAAAACTAAAGCTTAAGTAAAACTTATTGCTTTTTTTAATTTTAAGTGCTATGATAATTGTCACAAAAAGTAGGTGAAATTATGGCTAAATCATATAATGAAGAGGAATTGGAAATAGATAATAACGATGGCTATCTCTTAAAATATAAAGGAACTGCCACTGACATAACTATACCTAATGAAGTCGTCTGGCTAACTGCCCTTCCTTTTAAAGACTGTGATATAAAAAATATTACTATTAAAAAAGAAAGCGAGATAAGAATAGGGGAATTGCCATCTTCTCTAGAGACTATCACTCTTACTTCTAAAACCTCTATTAATATACTTGGCGATAAAAAAATTCATATTCCTGAACTTATAATTCTTAATTATGGTTCTCTATCTAATTTTGATTTTAAGGGAATATATCCCGAGAAAATAACCATTTATGGATATCAACCATCCTTTGAAGAATTGTTAAAGATTAATGAGCAATTAAAAAAACAAATACCCATCTACTACAATGGTATCTTGAAAATAAACCCACCAGAAACACTCAAAAATTTTCATTATCGCTTTTCTAATCTCTTTCTCCCCGAAGGTCTAAAAACAGTCGGAATTGAAATAGAAAATAATGATAAACTTAAAACTTTAATCTTGCCTAAAAGTGCCACAGACATAGAAATTGATTATTTTCATTGGAAACGGAATGAATATTGCTTGGAAAATCTTGTTATCCCTGATAGTATTAATAACCTAAATATAAAAAATGTTCAAATCTCAAAAATATATATAACTAACAATAACGGTGATATCATTCATACTATTGAAGAAATTTTAAAATATATGCTGCAAAAAAGTTTTTATCGTCATAAAATCATCATCCTCGACCGCAAATTAACCACTTTCCAAAAAGAAAAAATTCGTAAATTAAAATTAGCTTATGAATTTTATAATATAGATATTTCTTTTAGTAAAGAAGAGGAAGAAGAGATTTTTAATATTCCTAAATTAGGCACTTTATTACCCAATCCCAAGCACCATCTTCAAGATGAAGAATTATCGGCAATTCTAAATTCTGCTAAGACTCTAACTAGTATTTTAACTATCCAAGAAAGAATTGCTATTGAAATCAAAATTGATAAATTACTAGATGAATACATAACTAATTTAGAAAATCTCAAAAACAAATTGTCTCTTCCGGGTCCCATAAACCTGCGCTTATCTTCCTCTTCACCTAAAGACCTCCGTGACAATCTTTTGCTAAATTTAAATAGAATAATATTTAATCTAAATAATGTTAGTAATTATTGCCAAAAATTAGAAGAAATAAAAGAATGTGAAACTGTTTTAAATAATGAACCATTTCCGAAACCAGCTAGTGATTTAGCAACAAAGACTCTCTATATTAAAGAAACCTACCACAATTATCACCATACCACGATGCTAGAAAAGCTAAAAACAACTCTCCTAGACTATAAACATCAAATATCTGAACTCCTAACTACTTATATGCATAATACTGTTCTAAATTTTGAACAATCTAGTAATATTGATATTACCTCTCTTATCACTAAATATTACACTTCCTGCCAAAATCTCGATGTTTTAGAAGCAACATTTAAAGGCGAACTAGACAATAAACTTTCAACCTACCTTAACAAAATTCGCCAAACCATTTCTCTCTATTCTAAAGACTACCAACTTTCTTTAAGTGAAGAGTTAAATAATATTTTAAAAACCTATTTTAATAAAGCCCTTAATGATGTAAATATCACTTTAATTGACATAGAACTTTCTCTAAGAACCGATTTAATGTCTTTCTTAACTCGGGTTATGGAGCTATCTTCAAATCTTATCACTTACAAACGAACATTAGACGATATTTCTCTATCCCTAAATATTCTTGATGAAACAACCACCGAAATTAGTTCCCATCATCTAATCAGTAGTCTAACTCTCGATATCCACCATCTCTTAAATAGTCCTAGCCTTGACTCTAATTTAAAAGATGACCTCATAAACCAAGTAAAAGAAGTTCTTCTAACATGGAAAAATAAAATAGCTAATAACGAACCATTAATTTCTCCTGAAGAGAATATTGCCTTTCCTTTATCTCTTCCACATAGAATCGAACTAAGCGACCCTAACTTAAACATTATCCGTCGCATTCTTTCCGAAATTTACATCTTAAAATCTGCGCTTGAAACTACTATTTCAGTTAATGAAGAATGTGATAATCTCCTTGACACTGTCTCTAGCCGGTGATATTTACAAGCATAAAACAGCAAAAAAGTCTACCATATTTCTCTAAAACTTTTCTGTTTTGACGAAAATTTGACAAAAATCTCAAAAAGTGCTATAATGTACATGTAGTTGAAATAGGGGGTTAAAATTATGAAAGGGTATGTTTTAGATTACGTTAATGAAAATGAGTTTAAAAAACTAGAAAGAGCCTTAAAAAAATATAATATGTTAGCATTTAAAAAGCTAAACTTTGACTATTATCCAGCACTAAGAAATGGTAAATTTGTCGGAGAACTTCTAAATACTAATAAAAAAGAGGGTACTGAAAAATACGAACTAAAATTACCAAGTGATAAAATGTTCGCCGCAGTCCATGGTGAAGTAAAATTATTCTACACTGTCTATAAAAAAGAGGGTACTATAATGTTAGATACTATCACACCAACTGAAATCTTACTTGAAGGTCACATGAGCGAACTTACCACATATAAAGGTATTATGATATCTAAAGCCAATGCATCTAAAGATAAATTTAAAATTGATTTATTAAATATGTTACAAGATAATAAGTAACATATTTTTTCTTTAATAATATCTAAATTTATGCTAAAATATTAGTGGTGATTAAAAATGCTTGAAATAAACAATATCACAGTTTGTGCTTCTTCCAAAACTATTTTAGATAAATTTTCTTTAAATGCAAATCCTGGCGAAATTCATGTCTTAATGGGTCCTAACGGCACTGGCAAAAGCACTCTTTGTAAAGTCTTGATGTGTCACCCAGACTATGAGCTAAAATCGGGCGAAATCATCTATAATGGCCACAACTACCATGACTTAAACCCGACCACTATTAGTCATATGGGCCTCTTTTTACTAAGCCAAAACCCCACGGAAATTGAAGGTATAACTAATGCGGAATTAATACGTAACGCCCTTGGCGCCAAAACTGAGACTAAAGTTGACATCTTTAAACTAAATAAACGTTTAAATGAAGTTTGCAATCTTTTAAACATTCCCAAATCTTTCATCCACCGCGACGTTAACTTTAATATGAGTGGTGGCGAAAAAAAGAAAAATGAACTTCTCCATTTATTCATGCTTGAACCAGAATTTATTATTTTAGACGAAATAGATAGTGGTCTTGATATCGATGCTCTAAAACAAGTCGGCGAATCTCTTGCTAAATATTATGAGATATATCACCCCACCATGCTTATAGTTACTCACCATGCCGATATCTTAAAATACTTTGACGACTACCAAGTCCATATTCTAAAACAAGGCCATATTATCAAAAGTGGTTCTAAAGAACTTTTAGCGACCATCGAAAAAGACGGATTTGAGGCGAATGTTATTGATGAAAGCTGAGAAAATGCATAAATTACCATTGGTAGAGAATATTAATAAAATCGGTCCCGGAACTTACGAGTTATCTTCCCCTAAAGCTACGACTATCTTAGGGAAAGGTCCTCTTAATCTTTACGACTATAACAACAAACATAACTTAAATATCGAATTAGAGGACCATACCACTCTCTATTATGAAAAAGTAAATATCTTAACTACCGATATATATCTAAATATAACTGTTAAAAATAACTGTGAGGTAAACTTTAATTGGGTCATCATTGCTAGTGGCCAAATAAATGTCAATCTAAAACTGAATATCCTCGGCGACTCCAATAAATGTCATGTTAAAATAAGAGCGGTCAATAAAAATAGTCTTGATAACTTAAATATTGTGTTTGATGGCTCCATCGCAGCTCATACTACTAATAACGAACTTCTAGAAGATATCAAGGGTCTCTTACCCAATAATAGTAGTATCAAAATCAGTCCTAATATGCTAATTGACACTAATGAAG
>CANOGG010000041.1 GCA_947565485.1 uncultured Mycoplasma sp.
CTTAAATACCCTCCCAATATCTCTTTATTAAGTTCTTTATGAAAACTTGGATGTTCTAAAAAAGACTTAATTTCACTTCCAAACATCAACACATCATCGTCTTCATTAAAATAATAGTAAAAAGGCTTAATCCCAAAATGGTCTCGGGCACAAAAAAGCTTTCTCTCTTTCTTATCCCATATCGCAAAAGCAAACATTCCCCTAAGTTTAGCGAGCAACTCTTCACCCCATTCTTCATAACCATGCACTAAAACCTCGGTATCACAATTAGTCGAAAATTTATGGTTCTTCCTCTTTAGTTCCTTTTGTAACTCTTTATAATTATAAATCTCCCCATTAAAAACAATCACGATATCTTTCTTTTCGTTATACATTGGTTGAGCTCCACCTTCGACATCAATAATCGAAAGTCTCCTGTGACCAAGTGCTACTTCTGAGTCTGTATAGTACCCCTCACCATCTGGCCCCCGATGGACTATCCTATCCGCCATTTTCTTCACAATTTTTTCTTTATTCTTCGTCTGTCCTACAAAACCAACTATTCCGCACATAATTTTATTACCCTACTTTCTAGCATTTATTATTTTTAACCATTTACCTAATTATATCACAGATAAAACCTATATCCTACACCAAAATACTAAAATAGACAGTTATTTTAAGCCAAATTAAAAGGCCTCACTTTATCTATTAGTGTGACCTTTCTAACTCTTCTTAAGTATCAAGCTCTTACCCTCTTCCACAACAATACTATTTAAAAATATCTCTTGCACTTCTCTTAAATAAACATCAGGACTAATCTCGGGCCAAAAATGGGTTAACATAAGCTTTTTCACTCTAGCCTCTTTGGCTATTAATGCTGCCTCTAAAGTCTTAAGATGATAATCATATCTCTTCTCTTGCTTATTTAAAAAAGTTGTCTCTATTATGAGCAAATCAGCTTCTTTTGCAAACCATTCTAATGAATTGCCCTTATACCCAGTATCTCCACTATAAACTAATCTCGCATCCTTATTCCTAACTCCTATCGCATAACTAGGAATTTGATGCACACCAGTAGCAAAGTCTACTCTAAACTCCCCTATATTTAACTCCGTTTTCATATCATAATAAATAAACTCCAAATAATGTTCCTCACCAAAATTCTTTAAAAAGGCATAGTCTCCAATATTATCACTCCCCTTTGGCACATAAACTTTTATTCTTTCATCTAATAAACCCAAATTATGATAAACATATGAAGCATAACCTAAAGACAACAAATCTCCATAATGGTCTTTATGTAAATGACTTATTATCACTTCCATTTTATTAATAATCTTCTCTAATTCTAAATATCTAAGAACTCCTGAACCACAATCAAGCAAAATATTTTTTTCATCACCCTGAACTAAAAACCCTGGACAATTTTTATTATTCTTACAATACGGCGAAACTGTTCCCAAAACTTTAACTTCCATTAATTATCCCTCTTTCTTACTAGCATTTTCTCTTTCAAAGACTCTCCAATATGTTCCTGAACATAATCATCAATATTTAAACCTAACGCCAAAAGCTCTTTAACCACTGAAGAAGAAACATCCAAATACTCTAAGTGCGCTAATAAACAAACAGTTTTAATTCTTTTTAAACTTGCTCTTTCATTAATATGGGCCATTTTAAACTCATAACTAAAATCATTTACATCGCGAAGACCTCTAAGTATTGCCTGACAATTATAATCTTCGGCAACATTAACTGCAACCTCATTACTCTGAATAACTCTAACCTGACTAATATTATTATATATCCTCTGAATCATCTCTACTCGTTCCTCTGGCGTAAACAAAGAACTCTTTTTCAAAGGATTATTTAAAACCCCAATCACTATTTCATCAAAAATATCAAGTGCCTGTCTAACAATATCTTCGTGCCCCTTTGTAAAGGGGTCAAAACTCCCTGGATATAAAACTCGCATTATCTAATCCTCTCTTTCAACAAAGTTAACCCTTCTTCTTTTTCACTAATTACCATATCAAAATCTTCTTTCTTAAACTCAGGACTAGCCCCATCTCGTAAATCAAAATCCCTCTTAGAAATTTTATCACGTACCAAGACTCGTTCCTGTCTCATTTCCTTTGATACGTCAACTAATATTTTATAATCACACATCGAAAAATATTTGGTATGTGTAAGTAAAATCCAATCTAAAACGATAATCTTATTTATATTATTACTTATAATTTTATCTATCTCTTTCTCCATATAACTCCAAGTTATATCTCTTAAAGTCGCCATCGCATCACGTGCCACAAAAACTTGTTCACCAATTTTCTTTCTATCAACATGGCTCTTAGTAACCACGTCCTCTCCAAAAAAATTAACTAGTTCTCCTTTTACTTCTTCTTTCTCCAAAACTTGATGGCCAATTTTGTCTATATTGACATGTATCGCTCCATCTCCATAATAATTTGCTATCTGCATTGCCAAAGTACTTTTTCCACTTCCGCTTTTTCCTGTTACTGCAATAAGCATCTCTAATCACCTCAACACTTCCATTATAAACTATTTTATGTTATAATAAAAATACATATTTTGCATATATGTCATAACTGGAGGTTATATTATGAACATTAATTTAGAACTTTATCGTCTTTTCTATCTTACCGCTAACTCTAAAAGCATCACAAGCGCTAGTCAAAAACTTAACATTTCCCAACCTGCTCTTAGTAAATCCATTAAAAATCTCGAGGAAAGTTTAGGTTGCCCCATTTTTACTAGAACCAAAGGTGGCATCACTCTAACTCCTGAGGGTGAAGAGCTCTATCAATATATCAAACCCGCCCTCGAATTAATTACTAATGGCGAAAATAAGATATCCGAACTAAAAAAACTTGAATCCGGCACTATTAAAATCGGAGGAAGTACGACTCTTACTAAAGAAATTCTTCTTCCCATTCTAAAAAAATATCACGAAATTTATCCTAAAATAACTATCCAAATTACCACTGGATTAACAAGTGACCTCTTAACCAAACTAGAAAATGGCACTCTTGATATAGTTCTCTTAAACAAGCCCTCAAAAATATCGCCAAACATCACTATCCAAAAAATAAAAACTCTAACCGATTGCTTAATTGCAAGCGCCAATTTCAACCATTTAAAAAATCAAAAACTCAACCTTTCTGACTTAAAAGAGCTTCCTCTAATTCTCCCTACCAAAAAAAGTTCTACCAGAACTAACTTAGATGAATTTTTAACAAAAAAAAACATAACTCTAAATCCCATCATGGAACTAACTAGTTATGCTCTAATACTTGAATGTGTTAAAACCGGTCTTGGAATAGGCTACCTCCCTGAAATTTTTCTTCAAAACAATTCCAATCTCTTTAAACTTAATCTTGACCTAACTCTTCCCAAACGTGAAATCGCCCTGGCCTACTCTAATACCTATAACCTAAGCTTATGCACCCAAAAATTTTTAGAACTTATTTCAACTGAAAACTAATTGTCCCCTTATTTTCCAAAAGTTTAACTGTAGCTATCGCTCCATTAATAATCGTCATTCTAGGTGCTACATGACCAATATCCGCATTAAATACAATGTGAACATCTAAATTTCCCAACGCCTCCTTTAATGTTTCTTCAATCGTAAAATCATAATAAGACTCTACTTTAGGCCATCTTCCAAAAATTATTCCTGTCGTCCAATCAAACCAACCTGCCTCTCTAAATTTCCACAATATTCTTCTTATATCTTCACACGACTTCTCACAGTTATCAAAATACCATATTATCCCCTCACTCTTATACTTCCAAATAAATTCTTTAGTCTTATCAAATCTTGTCCCACAAATCTCTGCCAAAACATCAATACATCCCCCAATTATCCGACCTGTAAAACTTAAATTTTTCTCTCTTCCCACACACTCCCACTTAACATCGCTATCTAACTTATAAGACTCATTCCCTTTAATATATTCTGTATATCCACTCTCATATTTTTCAAAACTTGTCTGAACTAATCTTTTACCCTCTAAAATTTCTAAATTATTTACTAAAGACTCATGCCAAACTTCCATCCCAAGAGTACAAAAATTATCTCCATAAATCGTTGCTATATCTAAATTAGTCGTAATAACAAACAATAGACCTGTCGGGTCTGAATACCCTTGCAACCATTTAGGATATTTTTTTATCACCTGAAAATTGACAAATGATAACATCTCGAGCAAGAAATCTCCACCCCCACTACACCAGATCATGGCAACATCATCATCCTTATAAAGACTTAAAAGTTCCTGTGCTTGTACTTCACTAGGAGCACTTTTTCCTCTAATACTTGTCCTAACATCGAAAGTCTCGGAAGTTTTATAACCTCTCTTCTCTAAGTTTTCCTTGGCAAACTCTAATCGTCTAACTTTCTCTTCTAAAACCACTCCATCAGATGGCGCTGTAACTCCAATTAAATCTCCTTCTTTTATAAATATTGGATAAATCATCATTCCTCATCCCTTTCTAAATTTGAAAAAACAGCCTATGCTGTTCTCTTTATTCCAAAATTATTTAAGTTACCCACAAATGTCATTATTTCTTGAAATGACTGTTCTTCATATATCATTCCATTATGAGTAAAAGCAAAGTGAAAATCTTGTCTTGGTAACAATATACTCTCTAAACTACTTATTTGAACTGCATTTAATGTTGCTGGTAAATATATAAATGCTGTATCTCCCTCTGATTGAAAAACTACTGCTCCTCTATTTGAACCATCTACGGCTACCTTAAAAGGTTCCATATCGGCAACATCATTTTTTATACTAATGCCCACGGCATTTAAAGTTCTAACTGTCGCTCCTCCATGATGTTTAAACGTCCCATCTATATTTTCTTTTGCTATAACACCATGCTGATTAATCGCAATAACTCCTCTATTCCACTCATAAATATTTCCTGCCCAGCTTTCTGGACTCCACATATTATCAACATCATAAGCTTGCCCTTGTGGCGCTGTAACATCTGGCTGTGATTGAACCCCAGGCTGTCCTTGACCTCCTGTTGTTGGTGGTGTAACGACTCCTTGTTGCCTTCCTACTACCCCTCTATTTTGTCTCGATGCCAAAAGAATATTTACTATTGCCGAAAAACCTGTCGCATCAATTATTCTATTATATAACAGTTCTTTTTCAAACTTAACCTCATCATAAATTTTATCATTATTCAATATATAATTATTTTCTTTAAAAATATTAATATTATCTTTTAAATTATAATATTTTTTTTCTTCCTTAAAATTCATAAATATCTCCCTCTTCTCATACATCTTATCATATTAGCTAATAAAAGTCAAATTAGCCCCTTAATTCTTTCCTCAAACCTCTCTCTCTTCTAACATTTGCCATTTCTTCTTTATACTCTTCTATTTGTCTTTTTCGCTCCTTAATCTTATCGTCTAAATAACTCTTAAGCTCTGCAGATTCAAAATCACTCATCACCATATCATCCTCTACTACCCCATATTTATCTACAGCTTCTTTATGTCTCTTATAATATTCATACTTCCGATATTTTAACCATTTCTCTCTAAACTCTGAATCTACTGGTTCTATATTTTTTACTTCCTGCTTATTTTCTGCAAGCGTAAAGTCGCTGGTTATAAAAACTGACTCAAAAGCATTTCTAAAAGCGTGCAACATAGCATTATCTCGCCAAAGACCAGAATTTTTCTCTATCCCCTCCTCTATTACTTGCTCGTCCAATCCAATTGCTCTTAAAGTATCAACAACACCTTTTCTAAAACCCAAATCATATTCTGGCGAAAGGAAAATAAAATCTCCCCCATACTCATCACTAACAAGATAGTTTTCTCCCCCACTATTCATCCAATTAATTTGCCACTCTACAACTTTTTGCTCATACTCGCCTATCTTCTCATGAAAAAAATTAGACGTCCTAACAAAACTTAAAATATCATTAAAATCTAAAAAATGTAACTCTTGTGTTTTTTTAAGCATCTTTGATAACCACATATCATCATGTAAATGCCCTGGCAAATTTTCCATTTGAAGTGTGTCATCCCTCCCAAAACAAACAGAAGACCATGCCCCAGTCTTAGGAAAAAAATTCCTTGTTGCTTCTTCTAAAATCTTAATTGTATCACTATCAACTTCTCTATTCTTTCTCTTACTCTCTTTCATAAAACTAAAATTCTCATTTATTTCGATAAGTTTTCTTAATATTTCCCCCTTATCAACCATTAAAACTGTACCTGTCTCTAAATTTCTTCTCCCTAAAATTGGATAATATAAAGCAAGTAAAACAGTTGAAATATTTTTTCCATCTCCTAATTTTTCACCCGTAAAAAATTCCACATATATATCCTTATACTTATTATATTTGCAAATAAAAAAATAAGTTTCTCCCCCTCTTTGAACTTTTACTACATACAAATCATAAATGCTATATTTTTTCATTACTACTCCTTCTAAATATCTTTATTCTATCACAATGATACGATAAATCAACCCCAAACAAAAAGATTACCATTTCTAGTAACCATTTGCCTATTTTCTAACTATTCTTTTTATCTTCAAATTTTTCTTAATTTCTGGAATTATTTTCAGCACTAAGCATCCAAATAACCCTAAAATTATTACTCCAAGGCCCATCAAAATAATTCCAAATATTAAGTCATTATCAAGTTTTTGTATACCCCAAAATATCAATATTCCCACTATCACAAATATTACAATAGTAACTATCACTCCCAATAACACTCTAAATAATATAGGAACATTCTTATTATTAATTAATTCTATAGAACCTTCTAAGATAAACTCTTCTATAAATTCAATAATTAAATCCATACTAACATTTATTTACTTGATAAACTTCTACTTCAACTGGTGTCTCTTGCCCAAACAGATCAATAAGCACATTAAGCCGATTATTCTCTAAATCAATATTATCAACTTTACCCATCATACCTTTAAATGGTCCATCAACAATACTTACTTTGTCTCCTACTGCTATTTCAGATTCAATATTAACACGACTCATTCCCATACTTGCTAATATTTTGTCAATTTCACTTGGTAATAATGGTGTTGGTTTTGCTCCTTTTCCTGAAGAACCGATAAATCCTGTTACACCTGGAGTATTACGTACAATATACCACGCTTCATCACTCATTACCATCTCAACAATTACATAACCGGGAAACATCTTATGTTTTTTCTCTTTTTTTACTCCATCTTTAACTTCCACTTCTGTTGTCTCTGGAATAATTATCCGGTAAATATAATCTTGAAGTCCCATTGATTCTACTTTAGCCTCTAATTTTTCTTTAACCTTAGACTCATGTCCACTATACGTATTAACAACATACCATTCTTTTTCCATTAGTTAAAAGCCCCCTTAATAAATGACATCACTAAGCTCATCAATATAAAGAATAACACTAAAATAATAATAAAGATAATTGTTGAAACTGTATATTTCATTACTTCTTTTTTACTAGGCCATTTTACTTTTCCAAGCTCACTTCTAACCCCGACAAAAAAGTTCTCTTTCTTCACTTTTTTTTCAGTTTTCTTCTTTGCATTTTTTGTCTTCTTTTCTTTATTTACTTTCTCTTGTTTTTTATTTTCATCACTAGTTTTCTTTTTTTCTTTTACTTCTTCATTCTTTGCCATAAAGATTCTCCTTAAAAATATTTTTTTTAAATTAAAAAACACTCTCTCGTGTTCATTAATAATTTACCACAAACAAAGCTAAAAAGCAAGCCTATTTTTGCAATATATACCCCAAAATCGCCCCCAAAAGCAAAATAATTCCCAAATACCACCTAAAAGCACTAAATACATCTCCCACTAAAACAAAAATGGAACTAACCATAAATGCCATAATTAAACTATAAGTCTCACTCCGATAATTACTAAGTAAATACTTCATAAGACAACATACCCCCACAACTCCTAAAACTAATCCACTTCCAAAAACTATAAAAATTAAACTAAAAGGTTGACTTAAAATACTTAAAACAAAATTATAGCTTCCCAGTAACATGAATATCGCAGTTCCACTAATACCTGGCACAATCGAAGTAAAAGCATCAATCACTCCCAGTATAAACACATACCCATAATGTAGAAGAGAACCCTTAAATATAAAATCATTACTCTGATACCCCAACATCAAAAAATGCATCAATAAACAAGCTCCAAAAAACAATATAGCATTTTTCTTAGTTATCTTTAAACTTTTCCCAAAGGGAATTAAAGTTCCTATAATAAGACCTAAAAACAAACATCTAGTCTCTCTCCCAAAATTATTTAAAAAAAATAAAATCACCCGACTAAAAAACACAATTGCCAAAAATAACCCAAATCCAAAATTTAAAAGCAATTTACTATGCTCTCTTACAT
>CANOGG010000042.1 GCA_947565485.1 uncultured Mycoplasma sp.
TAAATGAAATGGATGTTGAATTACAAAATTTTCAAGATATAAATGCTTGGATGAATGAGGCCTTTAGCAAAGAAAGATGGGCTGATGCTATTTTGGAGGACCATATCTAAATGGCTAAAAAATAAGGAGTAAATGAAGGATATACATCTGGAGTGAATGATGGATATAATTCTGGAAGAAATGACGCTGTCCTTGAAACAGCTAAAAACATGTTAAAAGATAATATAAATATCAAATCAATTATGAAGTATACAGGTTTAACCAAAAAAGAAATTGAAAAATTAAAATAGTTCCATAAGAGACAAATAATCTACTTCTAAACTAATAATCGAATATACAAATCTGGTATAAAAATTTTGGTGAAAATTACCATAATTAAATTACTTTTATATGATAATAAATTGATAATAAACCAAATTTGTGATATATTAATTATACTAGGAGCGAGTAGATTATGAAAAAAAATTTTAACTTAAAATTATTAATCTTACCAATACTATTAGTCGTAAGTGTCTTTTTTATCATCAAATTAAACCCCAAAACAGTTGAAGCTAATATCGGCCAAGGACTAAAAGAAATAGAAAGATACGACGAAGGTGGCCTGACAGTCGAAATACATGAAATTTACGTAAAACTAACAGGCTCATCTAAATTTAATCATGTAAGTGGCAAACTATATTTAACCAATTTAACCTTAGTAACTTTTGAAGCTTTAGGCGATTTTAAAATAGATAGTCAAAGCATAAATGGTACAACTGTTAATTATAGCCTTACATCTAATAAAATATATACTACTTCTGATATGGACAGCGATGGGTATGTCTTTGTCGCTAGAGTCAAAGTTAAGCAAATAAGAAACGAAAATTGTCTCTTACAAATAGAACCAGATAAAGCAACAACCGTTGAAACCAATAAATTCAATATAACAAAAGAAGCCTACAATTCTAGTGGCACCTCAAAAATAACCCAAATAAAAGCTGGTGAAGCATTCAAATATAAAATTACTGTCACTGGAAATAACACCATTGAAACAGATACTGTTACAGTTACTGATATTATTCCAAGCACTCTTGATATAATTGATGCCAACACAGAAGTAAAAGGTACCATTAGTGGCCAAACTATAACCTGGAATCTGGGAAAATTTGGTACAGGAACTATAACTAAAACCCTATGGGTTAACGTCCGAGCGAAAACAAATGTTACTGGTAATATATCTAACACTGCTGTATTAAGGGTTGGTGATAAAAGTTTAGAAAGTGGTGTAACGTTACCTGTTGTCTCGCCTAAATTAGAAATAACAAAAACAGCAAGTAAATCTAAAGTCGCCGTTGGTGAAACTTTCTACTATAATATTACCGTTAAAAATACTGGAACTGGTGCTACCAATAATCTTACTATAACTGATACTTTTGACTCTAAATATCTCGAATTTGTAAGTGCTTCACCTAGCCAGACTTCAAGTAATATTACATCTAGTACTTCAACTATTAATTTTAATATAAGCCCAATAAATGCCGGCGGTAGTACTACTATTAGAGTTAATTTCAAAGTTAAAACTGGTTTTAGCGAAAATACGATTCGTAACACAGCTAGTGTTGAAGATAAAACAACGACCGTTGATGTCGATGTTTCTAAACCAAATTTAACAATCAAAAAAGAAGTAAGTACGAGTGAAATAAAAAGGGGAGGAAACTTCGACTATAAAATAACTGTTAAAAATACTGGTGATGGTGCCGCTAGCAATGTAGTTGTCACAGACCAAATTGACGGTAATTTAGAAATATTGAGTACTACAAGTGGTACATATAGTAACAATACCTTAACCGCAACCTTTGGAAGTCTCGCTCCCAATGCTACTCAAGTCATAACCGTTAGGGTCAAAGTAAAACAAACTGCTCCTCTAGGTCAATTAAACAATGTCGCCACCGTCAAGAGTGATACCACCCCTGAAACAAGCGATGATGAAGAAATAACCATTACTGATTCTAAAATAACAATAAACAAAGTTGCAAGTAAAAAAACTGTAAACGCCGGTGAAGAGTTTACATATACCATAACTGTTCGTAATAGTGGCAGTGCCGCCGCCAGTAGTCTAACCATCAAAGATACCTTAGATAGTAATCTAACTCTTGTTGATGGTGCTGGTGCTAGTATAAATGGCAATACTCTCACCTGGACAATTGCTTCACTATCACCGAATGCCGAAAAAGCTTATACTATCAAAGTCAAAGTTAAACCTGATGTTCCAGATAATACAACAATCACCAATATTGTAACCGCCAAAGAACCAGGCAAAGAAGAAGTCGAAGACCAAGAAGAAGTTGAAGTTAAAAAACATAATCTTTCTATTGAAAAAGTCGCTTTTAACAATCAAAATGTCAAACTTATCAAACCCGGTGAAGAATTTACTTATCGTATAACCATCCGTAACACCGGCAGTGCTGCTGCCACTAATCTAACTCTAAGTGATAACATCAATAGTGCTTTAACCATCGTCCAAACTGATGGCACTGTAACAGGCAGCAAAATAACATGGAATATTCCGACTCTTAATATAAATGAGTCTAAGACTTACACTATAAAAGTTCGTCTCTCTTCAAGTGCTACCACCAACACTAAAATTAAAAATATTGCTACTCTAACAGATGGCACTGAAACCAAAGAAGCTGAAGATACTATCACGGTCATCGATTCTGATGTTTATATTAAAAAAGAAGCTAATGTAAAAGAGATTAAACCCGGCGAAGAATTCTTCTATCGTCTAATAATTGGTAATACTGGTAATACAACTGCCACTGCTATTGAAGTCATGGATACTCTTCCAAGCGAATTAACATTCTTAAGATATGAAACCCCAACTAATGTCAATGCTAGTGTCAGTGGAAATGTTCAAACTTTTCAAATACCTAGTCTTAACTCTAATGAAACCATAACCCTAAAAATATATGTCCGTGCTAATAGCAACATCACCAACACCAAAACCATCAAAAACACTGCTATCTTAAAACATGAAGATAAAGAAATACCTGTTGAAGAAGAAGTTGATGTTATTGACACCAATGTTACAGTAAAGAAGGAAGCAAGCGTTGACAAATTAGTCGTAGGTGAAGAATTTTCTTATACCATTACCATAACCAATAGTGGTAAACTAGATGCCAAAGACCTAACTGTGACTGATACTTTTGATGCTACTAAACTAAGCTTAATTGACGCCGCCTCAGGAACATTAAGTGATAATACTCTTACTTGGAATATTGCTTCTCTAGCTTCTGGCGAAACTAAAAAAAACATTCTAAAATTTAAAGTAATCGCTGGAAACAGTGGCGATACAATCAAAAATAAAGTAGTCGTTACAGAACCCAATAAACCTCCCAAAGAAGACGAGGTAACAACACCAATCGAAGAAATTGATATAAAAGTCAAAAAAACTGTCAATGCAAGTGTCGTATCCAAGAATGAAGAATATAAATACTTTATTACTATAACTAATAACAGTAATATCACTCTAACCGACATCGTTTTAAAAGACGAACTAGATAGCAACCTCATCTTTGTCGCTGGCGATGGTGCCACTAATGAAAATAACATTCTAACTTGGCTCTTATCCCTTAGTCCTGAAGAAGAAAAAACTGTTGCTATCACAGTCAAAGTAAAAGAAAACAGTGGTGTAAAAGAAATTGAAAATAAAGCCACCATTACCTACCGCGAAAAAAACGAGGAAACTGAAGAAGTAATTGTTAAAGTTGAAGAGATAAAGAACCCAAAAACAGGCGGTAATATAATCATTTATGCTATCATAACTAGTGGAGGTATAGCATCAGTATTACTGCTAAACTATGTCCATAAAAGACGCAAGATATACCGTATATAAAGGAGGAATATATGAAAGACATATTTGTTGGACTTATTATAATTTTAGTCGCATTCTTAATCGTTGATTTTATCTACACCGAAAAAAATACTTGTACTGTTAGTAAAAATAGTTACACGGATAATTACAAATGTGGCATCTTAAAAAAGAATGTTGATATTGAAATATATTTATTCGACCGTTACTGGTAACCAGAGACTCAACAACCAACATTGAGTTTTTTTCTCATTTAAAATTTTAAACTAATTATTGTTTTAAACCCTCAAATATGGTATCATAATAATAGTAAAATAAGGGAGAAGATAGTGTGGCAAATTTAGATTCACATTTTAAAATAGACTATGAGAATGCCATTAGTAAAAAAGAAGCTATATTTCGAGGCAACACCTATCGAATAACAATATTAACTGAAAGATTAATTCGTTTCGAATATGCTCCAAATGGTGAATTCTTTGACCACCCCACGGAATTAGCACGATTTCGTAATTTTCCTGTCCCTGAATTTCAAGTTGAACAAAACGAACGTACATTAATTGTCCAGACAAGATACTTTGTTCTCCAATACATGAAAGAAAAACCTTTCATCGGTCCGAAATATGCCCCTGACCAATTTCTAAAAGTCGGTCTCATGAATAGTGACAAAGTCTGGTATTTTAATCATCCTGAAGCTCGAAATTTTGGCGGTACTAAAATCTCACTCGATAAAAACATGAAGAGTGGCTGTGAACGCGGTCTTTACTCCACAGATGGTTTTGCTTCCATCGACGACTCTAAAAATCTTATCTTTTTAGAAGATGGCTTTCTAGTACCCCCTGAGACTGAGCGTGTCGACACTTATCTTTTCATCTATCGTCGAGACTTTGGCCTTTGCTTAAAGGATTATTTCACTCTAACCGGCTATCCTCCCTTAATCCCTAGATATGCCCTTGGTATATGGTGGCACAAAGATGTCATTTACTCCTACAACGACACTAAAAAACTTTTAAAAACTTTCAACAGCCACGAAATACCACTTTCTATTATTTTATTAAACGAATTTTGGCACATCAAAGATGCTAACAATTTAACTCGCTATAAAACCGGTTTCACTTTCTCTAAAGAATTATTTCCAGACCCCTATGAATTTACGACTTACATGCATGACCGTGGTATTCGAATTGGCCTTAACATCGACCCGATTGAGGGCATAAATTCCCATGAAGAAAAATTCAACGATATTGTAGCATTACTAGGCCTCCCTAATATCAACAACATTCCCTTTAATATCTTCGACCGTACTTTCATCTCTGTTTATTTTAACCATTTAATCCGTCCTTTAGATAGCATGGGTATCGATTTTTATTGGCTCGATTATCAAGATAACTTAAATAGTTTGAAAGCCTTAACTCACTACCACTTTTTAAACTACAAAAAAGACAATCGTTACCGTCCCATGGTTTTCTCTCGAAATACTCTAGCTGCCTCCCATCTAAATGGCATCCACTATTCTGGTGCTACTACCGTTAGTTTTGACACTCTAAATTATATCCCCTCATTTAACTCTACTGCAAGTAACATTGGCGTTTCCTGGTGGAGCCATGACATTGGTGGTTTTAAAGGTGGTATTGAAGACTCCGAACTATACATAAGGTATGTCCAACTAGGAACTTATAGTCCCATTTTTCGCCTTGCTTGCGAACGTGGTCATTACTACAAACGTGAACCCTGGTCTTGGGATATCAAAACTTACACTATTGCGAAAGAATACTGCCACCTACGCCATCGCCTCATCCCTTATTTATATACCGAAAATTATAAATACCACCAAACTGGTTTACCTCTAATTCAACCATTATATTATAGTTATCCAGAAATATATTATGAACCAGTCTATAAAAATGAATATTATTTCGGCAGTGAACTCTTAGTAAAACCTATCACCAAGAAACAGGACGAAATCATGCATCGTTGTGTCGAACAGTTATTTCTTCCTAAAGGAACCTGGTACGATTTTAAAACTGGTAAAAAGTTCCCTGGTAACAAAAGATATGTCGCTTTCTATAAAGATGAAGATTATCCCGTCTTTGCCAAGAGTGGTTCCATTATTCCTCTTGCCATTCTTCCTACTAATATCAATGATACTAACCCCCCTGAGGGCATGGAAATCCATGTCTTCCCCGGTCGTAGTAATATCTACAAACTCTATGAAGATGATGGCATCTCCCGTCTTAATGAAGAGGGCTACTATATAATAACCGCGATTGACTACAACTATCTTGCTAACAACTATACTTTAATAATCCGTCCTATTGAAGGTAAAGCTGGCATAATCCCCCCAGTTCGAACCTACAAAATAAGATTTCGCAACACCCGTGAAGCCGAAGATGTTAAAGTCTATATCAATGATACTAGTATTCCTGTTGAAGCTTTCATCGAAGATAATGACTTTATTGTGATGGCAAAGAATGTTCCAACCACGAGTCAGTTAACTATCAACTGTAAAGGCCGTGACATCGAAATTGACGAAGTCCGTCTTATTAACGAAGATATCAATTCTATTATCAACGACGCTGAAATAAACACCAATCTAAAAGAGAGTATTGCTAGTATCATGTTTAGTGAAATGGAAATAACCAAAAAACGTGTCGAAATAAAAAAACTCGCCCGTAAAGGTTTACGTCCTGTTTTTATTCGAATGTTTATAAAACTACTTGAATATGTCGCTGAAATTTAGTAAAATATAACAAATACGTGGAGAAAAGAGTAGTAATAAATATATTCTTTTAAATAGAGAACTTGTGTCTGGTGGAAAACAAGTAAAAGAACTTTATGAACTTGCTTTTTGAGTATTAAGGGGTCTAGCTCCCATATCAGCTATCAAAAGTAACAAACAAAGGTGGTACCGCGGGTTAATATCTCGCCCTTTAACATACCATCTTTTTTTAATCTAGTAAAGGAGGAACTATAAAATGAATTATAAATATACTCTAATCATGAGTCTTTGCCTGATGCTCTTAGTTTTTCTTATCGATTACTACCTAATAAATAAAAGGAAACTAAAACATATGACTAATAAAAGTAAATCTAAGAAAACTAAAGGGCCCAAGAAAGAAAAAAGTATTGGCGAACTAGATTACTTAATCTCACGTTTTAAACTGAACAAACGCAAATTAAACAAAGAAAAAGCCATCATCTGGATATCCCTCATCAATAGTTTTATCATCTCTTTTGTCTCATGTATTGTCATGCTTCTACCCTTAAAAATGATATGGCAACTATTAATTGCTTTTGTCCTGTTATTTGCCCTTATATATTCTCTCTATGAGATATATGGCAGACACTTAAAGAAAATGGAGGAACGAAAATAATGAATTTTGAAAAAATTGAAAAAAAGTGGCAACAAATATGGCAAGTTGGTCATTACTTTGAAGCCCAAAATAACAGTCCTAAAGAAAAATACTATATCTTAGTCGAATTTCCTTATCCTAGTGGTGCTGGTCTCCACGTTGGTCATGTTCGCAGTTATTCAGCTCTTGATGCAATGGCTAGAATGAAAAGGCTCCAAGGTTATAACGTCTTATTCCCTATGGGTTGGGATGCTTTTGGCGCTCCTGCTGAACAGTATGCGATTAAAAATCATATCTATCCTGCAGATGCGGTAAAAGAAAATATCAAGACTTTCAAAGGCCAAATTATGTCTCTTGGTATGTCTTTTGATTGGCAAAGGGAATTTTCGACAACTGACCCCGAATATTACAAATGGACCCAGTGGCAATTTCTACAATTTGTTAAAAAAGGCATGGCTTATAAAGCTGAGAAAGAAATAAATTGGTGTCCGAACTGTAAAACCGGTTTATCAAACGAAGATTCTGCCGGTGGTATTTGCGAACGTTGTGGCTCCTCAGTTACCAAAAAATTGAAATCCCAGTGGATATTAAAAATGAGTGATTATGCCGAAAGGCTTCTTGATGGCTTAAAAGATACAGAATTTGCTGATAAAATAAAAATTGCTCAAGTAAACTGGATAGGTAAAAGTATTGGTGCTGAAGTTAACTTCCCTCTAAAAGATACTAACGATTCTCTAACTGTATTTACAACCCGCTGTGATACGCTCTTTGGTGTAACTTTCATGGTTATGTCACCTGAACACCCATTTTTAGAAAAATATCAAAGTCATATTAAAAACTTAAGCGAAGTCCAAAAATATCAAGAGGAAGCTAAATCCAAAACTGAAATTGAACGAACTGATGTTACAAAAGAAAAAACTGGTGTTAAATTAGATGGTCTAACTGCTATTAACCCTCTAAATAATAAGGAAGTTGAAATCTGGATAAGTGATTATGTTCTATCTAGCTATGGAACTGGTGCTATTATGGCTGTCCCAGCTCATGATGATCGCGATTATGCTTTTGCTAAAAAGTTTGGTATTCCTATTATTCCTGTCATTGAAGGTGGCGATATTAATGTTGCTCCTTATACCGAAGATGGTCTTCACATCAACTCTGAATTTTTAAATGGTCTTGGCAAAGAAGAAGCTA
>CANOGG010000043.1 GCA_947565485.1 uncultured Mycoplasma sp.
ACATAAGAGATGCCTCCTCTCGTTTTCTATATTTATATTACTATAATTTAGATATTTTTACAAGCAAACAAGTTCATTTAGCCAAAAATAATCTTTATTTTTGAAATCGCAGACAAAGAGATTGGGATATTCTTTTAGTTCATCGAAGAAAGAAGGTTTTAGGATATTACTTTCAAGGAGAAGAAAGGTTTTATTAATGACTAAAAGAGAGTCTTCGGGTAAATATTTGTTTTGAATTTTGTGAGTGTTGCGAAATTTGGAATAAAAATCATTATCTTTAAAAGCGTTAAATAACTTATTATTCACTTTAGATTTGGAGAAAGGAGATGTAATCTGAATAAATAAGTCATAGGCAACACAGGCATCATCTTTATCGAAGTTGTGAATGTCTTCCATCGCTTTGTAAAGATGAAAAGGATTATTTTTCATGAGATTGTAAAAATTTTTATTGATTTTGAAAATATAGAATGTTCGCATATTTATCACCTGGCTATATCATAACATATAAAGAGTGCGAAATTTGTCGAATTATGGGAGCAAGAGAAATTTTTTTAGACACCGGTTTTTAAGTGATGATGACGAAGATAGGTTTTTCGCAAGAAATCAACTGGAAAGACTGTAAGGGCTAGAAGAAGAACGATAAAGAATTCTTTTGCTGTAAGACCATATGTCCGAAATAAGTCACCCCCGTGATAGATAAGATAAATTTGGACCGAAATAATAAAAGTAATAATAAGGATAAAGACTTTATTTTTTTCAAGATTAGCAAATATGTTTAAGCGTTCACTTCTTGCGTTAAAAGAATTAAATATGCCAATAAAGATGAATAAGGCGAAATAAGCAGTCATGAGATATTTGGAGTTCTCGCCTACTCTAATGAAGTTATGGATGAGAGGAAGTTTTAAGAAAAGGATACATAAAATGGCCGAATAAAGACCAGTGAATAAAACCTCGCCTATCATATAGGAATTGATGATTGGTTCATCTTTATTTTTGGGTGGTTCGTACATATAACTAGTAAGAGCAGGTTCAAAAGAGAAAGCAAGACCGGCAAAAGTATCCATAATCATGTTTAGCCAAAGCATTTGAATGATAGTTATAGGAGTGTTGATGCCAATAAAAGGCCCAACGATAGAAAGAATTAAAGCACACATATTGACAGTTAGTTGGTAAATGATAAATTTACGAATACTTTTAAATATAGTACGACCATAGAGAATGGCTTTACTAATCGAGAGAATGTTATCATCAAGGATGACGATATCACTAGCTTCTTTAGCGACTTCGGTACCACTTCCCATGGCAAAACCGACGTTAGCTTTTTTGAGGGCAGGAGCGTCATTCACACCATCACCAGTCATACCCACAATGAAGTCCATATCTTCTAGTAAACTTACAAGGCGGGATTTGTCACTAGGAAGAGCTCTTGCTATAATACTTAAATTACTGATTTTCTTTTTTAGTTCGTCATCACTCAGTTTTGATAATTCATCACTAGTTAGAACGATATCACCCGCATTATAGAGACCAGCTTCACTCGCAATAGCACAGGCTGTATCTTTGGCGTCACCCGTAATCATGATGATTTTGATGCCTGATGATTTAATGAGGCTAACCCCCTCTTTGGTCTCAGCGCGGAGTTCATCTTTGATGGCAACTAAACCGATAAGAGTAAGATTTTCAAGAGAAGAATTCTTGCTATAACACAGCATTAGAACGCGAATACCCTTTTTAGTTAAGTTGCTAATAGTCGTGGTGATATTTTTTTTGTTAAGTAAGATTTTTTCAGTACCATCAAGATTTATATATTGGGTTATAAATGGGAGAAGTTTTTCACTAGCGCCTTTGATATAAGTTAAGCCATTATCAAGAGTTGCAGTACTATATTTAGCACTACTGTTAAAAGGAGTTTTTTGGATAATCTTATGTTTGATGTTTTTATCTAAGGTTAGAAAATTTAGGCAGGCTTTATCAGTTAAGTTACCGCCAACCGCGTGATTATTGGCATCAAAGGTACTTTCGTTGTTGTAGAATAAACATTCATAAAATTTTTCGTAGTATTTAGTTTTTTTCTTCAATTCAGAGAATGTGGAAAAATGGTTATTATCTCCAGTATAAACACCACTTACTTCTAGTTTGCCTTTTGTTAGAGTACCTGTTTTATCAGTTAGTAAAACATTGATACTACCAGCGGTTTCAATACCAGTTAGACGACGAACTAAAACATTATTTTTGAGCATTTTTTTCATGTTGCTAGATAAGACAAGAGTAATCATCATAGGTAGACCCTCGGGGACGGCCACAACTATTATCGTGACACTTAGGGTTAGCGCATATATTAGATGGTTCATCATAGTTTTAAAATTAGTTAGTGTACTAATTATAAGAGAAAGGTTAAAATTATTATCGATAACGATAACAGAGAAAAGGTAGGAAATAGTTACTAAGATAGCGCCGATATACCCTATTTTACTGATAAATTTAGCAAGACCCGTGAGACGCATTTTCAAAGGAGAAGTTGGGGGTTTAGCTGCGACTTCATGAGCAAGAGAACCATAGAGAGTCTTGTCACCGACTGTGGTTACTTCCATATAAGCGTGTCCGTTATAGATGATACTACCGCGATATACTTTATTCTTGTCTTGGATATTATTACTGCTTAAGGGAGGATATTTCTTGGCTTCTTTGGTCTCGCCATTTAGACTCGATTCATCGACTGTGACTTCGCCTTTAATGATAACCCCGTCCGCAGGTACTTTATCACCACTGCCTAAAATAACGATGTCGCCCACGACTACTTCCTCAATTGAAATTTCAGTCGTGATACCATTTCGGAGAACTTTCACAAAGATTTTAGAAGATTCTTCTTGAAGACGACGGAAAGCTGCTTCACTGCCATATTCCGATATAGTCGAGATAAATGTGGCTAAGAAGATGGCGATTAGAATGCCTAGGGTTTCAAAATAGTCGAAGTCTTTAAAGAGAAAGACAATTTTGATGGCTAGAGCAACAAATAAGATTTTGATGATGGGGTCGCCAAGAGACTCGAGTAAGAGTTTAAAGAAACTGTTAGTTTTCACATTGCTGATACTGTTACTACCATAAGTTTTACGCATTTTTTCTACTTCTTCTGGTTTCAATCCATGATACATAGTTAAATTTCCTCCTATCAAAATATATGCGGAAGAAAAAAATGTAGTACGTTTTTTTGAATTTTAGGATAGTAAATATTTTGGTTATGGGTTACAATATATTTAGGTGGTTTTTTAAATGTTTAAATATACATTGGATAATAAGAGATATCAGACGTTAAATTATTTTTATCGAAAGAAATTTCAGAGTAAAGTCTTTAAAGTTAGTTTGAATGGGAATTTTTCGTGTCCTAATTTTAAGAATGGGTCGGGGTGTATTTTTTGTAGTCATGGAAGTGGTAATAATTTAGCGGGTGTTGATTTAGAAGAACAATTTCAGATTATGAAAGAACCTTTAGAGAAGAAATGGCCTAATTCGAAGTATATTGCGTATTTTCAAGCGAATAGTAATACCTATGCAAGGGTTTCGGTTTTAAAAGAGAAGTATGAGCGAGTTTTAAAGATACCGAATGTGGTAGGTCTTAGTATTGCAACAAGAAGTGATTGTTTGGATGAGGAAATATTAGATTATCTTAGTGATATTAATAAAAGGACTTTTCTAACGGTGGAACTTGGGTTGCAATCGATACATGATAAGACACTTAAACTTATTAATAGAGGGCATGATTTAGAAAATTTTACCGAGGCAGTAAGAGAACTAAAGAAACGGGGAATATTTGTGGTAGTCCATATCATTAATGGGTTACCGGGAGAAGATAAGAAAATGATGGTAGAGACGGTAAAATATTTGAATAGTTTGGGGATAGATGGAATTAAAATTCATATGTTATATGTAAGCCAAGGTACTAAGCTCGCAGAAAATTATCAAAAAGAGCCCTTCCCTATTTTGACGAAAGAGGAATATATTGATATTGTGTGTGATCAACTAGAATATTTAGACCCCAAAGTGGTGGTGATGCGGATTACAGGTGATCCTATAAAAGAGGAATTAATAGAACCAATTTGGTTATTAAAGAAGTTTTGTGTGTTAAATGATATAGATAAAGAGATGAAAAAAAGAGATATCTATCAGGGTGATAAGTGTTAGTCACGATTCAAGATATCTTTTATTTTATTTTTGACGCGTTGGATAGCGTTGTCGATTTGTTTAGCATTTTTTTTGGTGATTGAGGCAATAGTTTGGTAGTCAAATTCGTTACGGAGGAAGATAAAAATTTCATATTCGCTCTGGGATAAACATTTTTTGATGTTAGTTAGAAGTTCTTCATAGTTTTCTTTAATCTCTAAATTATATAAGGGATCGGTTTTTAAATTGTCACTTAAGACATCTTGGAGAGTACTGCCATCTTCATCATGGGCATAGTCGAGAGAAAAAGTATTATTGATGATTTTGGCTTTTTCGCCTAATGCGCGTTTGATGATTTTTTTGATGCGACGATTGATACAGAGAGTAAGAAAAGTGGCAAACTTGGTGTTTTTATCTTCACGATAATTTTTTATGGCGTCACTAAAAGCGTAATAAGCTTCTTGTTCGAGTTCGTTTAAGTCTAGTCCAGCATTAAAAGCTATTCTTTGATATTTTTTTAAAATTATTTGGACAATATATTTGTATTGGTCGTAAATTTTATTTTTGGCAGTCTCATTGTTTTCTAAAGCAAGAGAAATTAGTTCTTCTTCACTAAATTCCATGGTTAGCTCCTATCATACCATAAATTAGAATACCAGCGGAGACTGAGGCGTTAAGAGAATTTATTTTTCCACGCATCGGAATACTTATGATGCAATCACTAGTTTCACGAATGAGACGACTAACGCCAAAGCCCTCAGAACCAATGACTAAAACTTTTTTGGAAGCATAATCGACGGTGCGATAATCTTGGCCATCCATGTCCGCGGTGTAGACGAAGAAAAACTGTTTTTGGAGTTTTTTTAGGGCGTCATTTAGATTAGAGACTAAAACTATTTTGACATTATTAATAGCACCGGCACTTATTTTCATAACGGTATCTGTGACTCTCACACTACGTTCTTTAGGGATGATAATAGATTTGATGCCAGCACATTCACAGGTTCTAATGATGGCGCCTAGATTATGAGGGTCTTCTAGATGGTCAAGACAAACAACAAAGTCTTCATTATAAACTTCTTCAAGTTTTGAGTATTCGAAGTCATCGACGTCTAGGACAATTCCTTGATGGTTGGTAGAGACCATTTTTTCAAGACGAAAGACAGGTAAAAACTCATACCTTATTTTATTTTCTTTTAAATAATTAAGAATTGCTTGGTCTTTGTAATTTTCTCTTAGATATACTTTGTGTATTTTGCCAACTGGCGTTTCTTTTAAAACATTTTTTCCACATATTAACAACTTTATCACCTTACTTGCTTTAGTATAACAAAAAAGATTTGGAATGTAAAGAAAAAAGATTGTGGTTACATTCCTCAATCTTTAAGTAAGACTACTCACAATATTTTTAAATTCATCGCCACGGTCTTCAAATTTGGCATAAGCATCCCAGGAAGCACCTCCAGGACTTAAGAGAACAGTGTCGCCTTTGGTTACTTGGGTGGCAATTGCAGTTAAGGCATCTTTTAAATTAGCAAATAATTCACAAGCGACATTATTTTCGTGGGCAAACTTCTCTACCCTTTTACGGACTTCGCCGATAGCGTATATTTTTTTTACTTTAGGTAAATAAGGAATTAAGTCGGTAAATTCTTGGTTACGGTCCATACCACCTAATATGAGATGAATATTATTAGAAAAACTCTTTAGTGCAGTAATAGTCGCGGTGGGATTAGTTGATTTGGAGTCATTGTAATAACAAACACCATTTAGTTCTCGGACAAATTCGATACGATGAGGAACGCCTTTAAAAGTTTCTAGGACTTCTTTGGCATATTTGATATCAATATGTAAGATGGTCATAAGAACTAAAGAAGCCAAAATATTTTCATAATTATGGGTACCTTTTAAGAGGATGGTATTAGTATCGATTACTGGCTCATTATTAAGATAAATATAGTTATCTTTGATGTAGTTTTCTGAGTCGTTAAAATAGTACTTGGTAGAGGCTATATTTTTAGTTAGTTCTAAAGAGTCGAAGTTAGCATGATTGATGATAGCAATTTGGTCTTTAGTATGCTTATTAAAGATTTTTTTCTTGGTTTCTTTGTAGACTTCATAAGAACCATGGTAATCTAAGTGGGTGGGACAAAGATTGGTAAATATACTGATATCAGTTTTAAAATCATGGAGGTCATTTAATTGGTGGTCTGATATTTCTAGTAAAAGAATGTCATTATCTTCAAGGGTGGGAATAACCTCTGATAAAGGAGTACCGATATTGCCACCGAGTTTGACGCTTAGACCCGCTTTTTTTAAGATTTCATAATTGATAGTAGTCGTGGTTGTTTTACCATTACTGCCAGTAACACCGATTATTTGGACATTCTTATTGATGTAGTGATAAGCAACTTCGACTTCATTGACGACTGGAATATGTAAGTCGTGAGCTTTTTTGACCGCAGGATGGTATGGGAAAACACCAGGATTTTTGATTAAGACATCAAAGCTTTCATCAAGTAGAGACTCTGGTTCTAGAGTTTTGATAAATTTAATACCCATACTTTCTAAGATTTTTAGATGGTCAGGGTCTTGGTCTTTCGCATCACAGATTAAGATTTCATTAGCTGGGCCTAATAATTTAGCGACTTCATAGCCACTTCTAGCCATTCCTAGAATAAAGATTTTTTTATTTTCATACATATAAATCACCTTGTTTTAATTATATTCTAAATAATTTAAAAAAGCAATTTTTATCTTGCTTTTTCTTGGAAAAAAATTAGCGTTCTGGGATTTCATTTTTAATCTCTAAAAGATAATCTTGAAAGAGATTAAGTAGTTCATCCATAGTGAAGTTAAAAGTATAAGATGAGGCTGGTAATTTGTTAGAGTGTTTTAAAATGGTTTCTAAATAGATAGTATCTTTTGGAATATCTTCAGGAGTGTTCGGAATAACACATTTGCCATAAGAATAATCTAAGAAGAAAGTGTCGGAGTCAGGGGTTAGATTATCTTTACTAATATAGATGTGGCGAAGAGGAACTTCATGGTTATCTATTTTGACATTATAGATGGGAGTAATGGTGTAGTGATTATCATCAAAGCTTAGAGTAGGAAAATGGGTACTGAATTGTCCCTCATGTTCTAGTAAATAAGCAGTATTTAAGTATTTACTTAGTTCGATATGGTCTAGATGAGTAGTATTTTCAGCATCTAAGAAAGTACTAAAGTTAACCGCGGTGGTACATCTGATGAAATCGGGATGGCTTTGGTATATGACTTCGGTTGGGGTACGTAAAATGAAGCCTAGTTCATGGTTAGGAGTAAGGCCTAGTTTTAATTTTAGGTCTTCAACATAGGTCGTGGTAAGATGCGCATTATTGAGGCAAATATTTACTTTTTGGTAGAGATGAGGACTTACGACTTGTTCGGTGGTGGCTATTTCGTGCCAAAAATTTTCAGTTCCAATTAACTGGCGGTATTTAAAGATAGATTGGATGATTTTAGGCTCAGGGATATCGATAGTACAGGTTTTATAATTGCCACCAATGAATTTACGAATGGGATTGTTTGATTCGTCGATAGTATCATAAAAGATATTGGGTTTAGCATCACCTTTAGTATTTTCAAAGCCCCAGCCACTGATAGCGAATGGTTCCTCACCTTCAACGGCGATAAATTTTTGGAAGTTATAGCAATATTTATAAGCTTCAGCAAATTCATCATAAGTAAAGATGTTTTTTTCGCCTAAGCTTCTTAAGTAATCGTTAAATTCTTCGAAGTAGTTTTGGAAGTATTCATTTGTAGTGGTCGTACCCAAAACAACAACAGCAAAATCGCCAAAGGCTTCATATTTATTAGCACTTTCGGTGGCTTTAGCTTTACAGATTTTAAATAATTCATCTAAAATGGAAATAGGTTCATCGATAATTTCGATGCCATCAGTAATGCGAGTGTCTTTTCTGGTATCAATAGCATTCATGACATAATCAATATCAACATCGGGATAAGTATTATCGATATTTTCAGTTAAATACCAGACACCTTTTTCGTAGTAATCATCAAGAGTGAAAGCAGTACAGGTGTCGAGATAGTTTTTGAAATATCTTTCATCGCCATAAATACCAGAAGTGAGACCACTGCCAGTTAGTTCTTCGGTTTGGGCTTCTTCATAAAAGTTGCCGATGGTCGCGTTACGAATGTAAATGGTGTCATCTTTTTGGTAAACTAAA
>CANOGG010000044.1 GCA_947565485.1 uncultured Mycoplasma sp.
AGATATCATAGAAGACCAGGTTCAATGGGTACAATGCGACCAAAAAGAGTTTTAAAAGGTAAAAAGTTATCAGGACATATGGGAACTGATACGATAACTATTCAAAATTTGGAAGTTATTGAAGTAAATGAAAATGAGAACTATATTTTAGTTAGTGGAAATATTCCAGGAGCAAAAAATTCATTAGTATTAATTAAGTCTGCGGTAAAGAACAATAGAAAGAAAAATCCAAAAGATATTTTGGTTTATGAAGAGAGTATTGTTGATGAGGTAGTAGAAGAAGTAGCAGAGGTAACAGAAGTTACAGAGAACGTAGAAAATACTAATGAGACAGTAGAAAATCCTGGAGAAAACGCCTAGTTTTCTAGAAAGGAAAAATTATGAAGATAACTGTAAAAAATACGAAAGCAGAGAAAGTAAAAGATTTAACTTTAGCTGATAGCGTTTGGAATATTGAAGCGAATGATTTAGCTCTAAAGAAAATGATTAAGTTACAACTTGATTCCATGAGACAAGGTACACATAAGACGAAGACTCGTAGCGAAGTTTCTGGTGGTGGTAGAAAACCTTGGAAACAAAAAGGAACAGGTAGAGCAAGACAAGGTAGTATTCGCGCTACGCAATGGCGAGGTGGCGGAATTGCTGGTGGTGTTGTGCCACGTGATTATACTTTCAGTATTAATAAAAAAGAGAGAGTACTAGCTTTAAAGAGTGCGTTAACACATAAAGCTCAAGATAAAGAATTAGTTGTGTTAGATAACATTAACTTAGATAGTTTAAAAACTAAAGAGGCAAAAGAGCTTGTTAAGACTTTGAATATTGAGGGTAAAATCTTGTTTGTAACGAAAGATGATAATGAGAATTTATTTATGGCAACAAGAAATTTAGGCTATGCTTATTACATAACAAGTGATGAGATTAACTGTTTAGATTTAGTTAATGCAGATGTTCTTGTTTGTGATGAGGCAGCAGTTAAGAGTATCGAGGAGGTGCTTAAATAATGAAAGATTATGCAGATATTATTTATTCACCAGTTATTACTGAGAAAAGTGCACTTAAGATGCAAGATGAAAATGTATATACATTTAAAGTAGCAAAGAATGCGACTAAGCCCCAAATTAAAACAGCGATAGAAAGAGCTTTTGGAGTTAAGGTTGTGAGTGTAAATACATTAAATACTAAACCAAAAAAGCGTAGAGTTGGAAGATATACAGGTATGACTAAGACTTATAAGAAAGCAATAGTTACACTTGATAAAGACTCTAAAATAGAGATATAGGAGGAGTAAGGTATGGCAATTAAGAAATATAAACCAACGACAAATGGTCGCCGGGGAATGACTACTCTAGTAAATGAAGAGCTTACTACTAGTACTCCCTCTAAGAATTTACTCAAGAGTATATCAAAAACTGGTGGTAGAAATAATCAAGGTAGAATGACAGTTCGCCATATTGGTGGAGGAGCTAAGAGAAAATACCGTGTTATTGATTTTAAACGTAATAAGATTGGCGTTACTGGTAGGGTAGCAACAATTGAATATGATCCAAATAGAAGTGCAAATATTGCTTTAATTAATTATCGTGATGGTGAGAAGAGATATATTATTGCACCAAAGGGATTAAAGGTAGGAATGATAATAGAGAATGGTAGAGAGGCTGATATAAAAGTTGGAAATGCTTTACCACTTGAGGTTATTCCAGTAGGTACTGTGGTTCATGCAATAGAACTTAAACCAGGAAAAGGTGCAGAAATGGCGCGTTCAGCTGGTACTTCAGCACAAATACTTGGTCGTGATGGAAAATATGTTATATTGAGATTACAATCAGGTGAGACAAGAAAAGTACTTGGTACTTGTATGGCGACTATTGGTGTTGTCGGTAATGAAGATTATGAGCTTGTTAATTTAGGTAAAGCAGGACGTAAACGTCATTTAGGTGTGAGACCTACAAATAGAGGTAGTGTAATGAATCCTAATGACCATCCACATGGTGGTGGTGAGGGACGTACACCAGTAGGACGTAAGAGTCCAATGACTCCTTGGGGTAAACCAGCACTTGGATATAAGACAAGAAAAAGTAAAAAGGCTTCTAGCAAGTTAATTGTTAGTAGAAAGAAAAAATAGGAGGAACTATGGCAAGAAGTTTGAAAAAAGGGCCTTATGTATTCGAAAGATTACTTAAGCGCGTACAAGAACTAAATAAAAATAATAAAAAAGAAGTTATTAAAACTTGGTCTCGTCGTTCAACTATTTATCCTGATTTTGTAGGACATACTATTGCAGTTCATAATGGGAAAGAATTTATTCCGGTATATATTACTGAGGATATGGTAGGTCACAAACTTGGAGAATTTTCACAAACTCGTAAGTTTGGTGGACATGCGGGACAAAAGTAGGAGGTAAATGATGGAGACTTATGCAATACATAAGGGAGCTATGATTGCCCCTAGAAAAGCAAGAATGACTCTTGATTTAGTTCGTGGAAAAGATGTTGTAACAGCACAAGCAATATTAGAAAATACTAATACAAAAGCTGCAAGACTTATTTTGAAAGTCTTAAATAGTGCAATAGCTAATGCGGTTAATAATGAGGGAGCTCGCGAGAGTGACTTAGTAATTAGTGAATGTTACATTAATCCAGGACAAGTTTATAAGAGAATTAAATTTGCGAGTCGTGGAAATGTTGATCGAAGAGATAAGAGAACAAGTCATATCACAATTAAAGTGAGTGACGGTGTAGCGAAGGAGGAAGCATAATGGGTCAGAAAGTTAATCCTATAGGTTTTAGACTTGGAGTTAATAAAGATTGGGAATCTAAATGGTATGCTGGTAAAGATTATGCCGAAGTTCTTAATAAAGACATTAAGATTAGAGAATATTTAGAGAAAAAACTTAAAGATGCTGCAGTTGCTTCAGTCCTTATTGAGAGAAGAAAATCAAGAATTGATGTTACAATTAATACGGCTAAACCAGGTGTAATAATTGGTAAAGGTGGAGAAGATATTGAGAAACTTCGGAAAGAAATTAAACGTTTAGTTAATGAAGATGTTTATGTCAATATTGTCGAAGTTAAAAATCCAGATTTGAATGCGAAGTTAGTAGCGCAAAATATTGCTGCACAAATTGAAGCTAGAGCACCATTTAGAAGTGCGCAAAAAAGAGCGATTAGAAATACAATGAAAGCGGGAGCTAGAGGAATTAAGACCAGTGTTTCTGGACGTCTTGGAGGAGCTGAGATGGCTAGGACAGAGGGTTATACCGAGGGAACTGTTCCACTTCATACGATTAGAGCAGATGTTGATTATGCGACTGCTGAGGCTGATACAACATATGGTAAGATTGGTGTAAAAGTTTGGATATACAAGAATGAAATTCTTCCTACGAAAAATACGAGAAAAGGAGATGGATCTCATGTTAATGCCAAAGAAAACTAAACATAGAAAACCTCATAGACTTACTTATGATGGTAAAGCCAAAGGTAATATAGAACTTCATTTTGGAGAGTATGGTTTAAAGGCTCAAGAGGGAGCTTGGATAACAGCTAGACAAATAGAGGCAGCTCGTATTGCAATGACACGTTATATGAAGCGTGGAGGAAAAGTATGGATAAATATATTTCCTCATTTGGCGTTAACACGTAAACCACTTGAAACTCGTCAAGGTAAAGGTAAAGGTAACGTGGAAGATTGGGTAGCAGTTGTTAAGAAAGGTAAGATTATGTTTGAGATTGCTGGTGTTGATGAGGCAGTAGCAAGAGAGGCGCTTCGTCTGGCAAGTCATAAATTACCGATTAAGACAAAATTTGTAAAGAAAGATGAGAAAGTTGGTGACTCTAATGGAAATTAAAGTTTTAAGAGAACTTTCTAACAAGGAATTAGAAGGAAAAATAAGAGAGGCTAAGAAAGAATTATTTAGTCTTAGAATGAAACAATCTACTGGTACTTTAGAGAAACCTTCGAAAATTAAAGAACTTAGAAAAGATGTAGCGAGAATGAAAACAATTATGCGTGAAAGAGAAATTTTAGAGGAGGGTACTCATGGAGAATAGACAAGAATTAGTGGGAAGAGTTGTAAGTAATAAAAATGATAAGACGATTACAGTTTTAATTGAGACTTATAAGACTCATCCTCTTTATAAAAAACGTGTTAAATATTCAAAAAAATATACTGCTCATGATGAAAAGAATGAAGCTAGTGTGGGAGATACAGTTAGAATAAGAGCTACAAGACCATTATCAAAAACTAAGAGATATGAACTTGTAGAAATCACTTCTAAGGCTGTAATTCTATAGGAGGTAAATCATGGTTCAACAGGAAACAAGATTAAAAGTTGCGGATAATACTGGTGCTCGTGAGTTACTAGTTATTAGAGTTATGGGTGGTTCAAAAGTTAAGTCTGCTAATATTGGTGATGTTGTAGTAGGAACAGTAAAGAAAGCTATTCCAAATTCAAATATGAAGAAGGGTAAAGTAGTTAAGGCTGTTATTGTTAGAACTGTTCAAGGTATTAGAAGAAAAGATGGTAGCTATATTAAGTTTGATGACAATGCTTGTGTTATTATTAAGGATGATAAATCTCCAGTAGGTACAAGAGTTCTTGGACCGGTAGCAAGAGAACTTCGGGAAAAAGATTATATGAAGATTGTATCTCTAGCTAAGGAAGTTATATAGGAGGCTTAAATTATGATGAAGATTAAGTTAGGCGATGAAGTTTTAGTTATTGCTGGTCGTGATAAAGGTAAGAGTGGTAAAGTAATTAAGACTTTAAGAAATGATGACAAAGTTGTCGTTGAGGGAATTAATATAGTTAAAAAACACGTTAAACCAAATAATCAAAACCAAAATGGTGGGATATTTGATATAGAGGCTCCTATTCACGTATCTAATGTTAAGAAAATAGAAGCTAAAAAACAAGAAAAAGCTACAAAAAAAGAAAGTAAAGTTAAGTAGGTGAATATTTATGAGTAATTATAAGAAATTATATGATGAGAAAATTGTCAAAAGTTTAAAAGACGAGTTTAAATATTCAAGTATAATGCAAGTACCAAAGTTAGAGAAAATAGTTGTGAATATGGGTTGTGGTGATGGTGCGCATGACCATAAATTCATAGATGCTGCTAAAAATGACTTAGAGATTATAACGGGTCAGAAGGCGGTAGTAACAAAAGCTAAGAAGTCTATTGCAGGATTCAAGTTACGTGAGGGTCAAGCAATTGGTGTAAAAGTAACACTTCGTGGAGAGAAAATGTATGACTTCATGGAGAAGCTTATTAGAGTATCACTTCCACGAGTAAGAGACTTTAGAGGTGTATCTAAGACCGCTTTTGATGGAAATGGAAACTATACTTTAGGTATTAAGGAACAATTGATATTTCCAGAAATAGAATATGATAATGTAGTTAAGGTTCGTGGAATGGATATTGTATTTGTTACTACGGCTAAAACTAATGAAGAAGCTCATGCTTTATTAAAGGCATTTGGAATGCCTTTTAAGAATTAAGGAGGCAAGTCATGGCTAAAAAGAGTATGATTATTAAAAATAAAAGGACTCCTAAATATAAGGTTCGTGCTTATACTAGATGTGAGAGATGTGGAAGACCTCATGGAGTAATGCGTAAATTTGGTATATGCCGTATTTGTTTTAGAGAGCTTGCTAACGAGGGTAAAATACCTGGCGTTAAGAAGTCAAGTTGGTAAGGAAGGAGGAATTTTAGATGGTTCAAGATAAAATTGCAGATATGCTTACAAGAATTCGTAATGCTATTCAAATGAAATATGAAACAGTAGAAGTTATTGGAACAAAAATGACTGTGGGAATTGCTGAAATTCTTAAAAGGGAAGGTTATATTTTAGATTATGTAAATGAGAAGAATGTAACTGGAGATAAATTAACACTAACTTTAAAGTATGGTGAGAGAAAAGAAAGAGTTATCACTGGACTTAAGAGAATTAGTAAGTCAGGGTTACGTGTGTATGCGAAAGCTGATGAAATTCCTCGAGTTCTTAATGGACTTGGAATTGCAATCATTTCGACTTCTAAAGGTCTTATGACGGATAAAGAAGCGAGAAATGCTGGGTTAGGAGGCGAAGTACTTGCCTATATTTGGTAAGGAAATAATATGAGTAGAATAGGTAATAGAAAAATAGGGCTTCCAGCAGGCGTTAGTGCAAGTTTAGAGGGAGATATAATTACAGTTAAAGGTGCTAAAGGCACTTTAACACAAAAGATTCATGAGTTAGTGGAAGTTGTTATAAGCGAGAGTGAAATAGTAACTAAGACTCGTAATGAAAGTAAAGCTGCTAATGTAAATGTGGGAACAATGAATTCACTTATCAATAATATGGTTATTGGTGTTAGTGAGGGTTATTCTAAAGGGTTAGAAGCTGTTGGTGTTGGTTATCGTTTTCAAGTAAGTGGCCAAAAGATTAATGTCTCAGCAGGGTTCTCACATCCAGTAGAAGTAATTGTTCCTGAGGGATTAAAAGTAGAGCAAGTAAGTAATACAGAGATTACAATTAGCGGTATAGATAAGCAAAAAGTATCTGAGTTTGCGGCTAATGTTCGAAAGATTAGACCACCAGAGCCTTATAAAGGTAAAGGTATACGTTATAAAGGCGAACATGTACGTCGTAAAGAAGGTAAGAAAGCTGCTAAATAAGGTTAGAAAGGTCGGAGATTATGATAAAAAAAGAAGTTCGTAACGTAGCACGTAAGAGAAGACATGTGAGAGTTCGCTCAAAGATTAGTGGAACTCCAGAGATTCCAAGACTTAATGTGTTTCGTTCTAATAATGGAATTTATGTTCAAGTAATTGATGATGTGAATCGTAAAACCTTAGTTAGCTCATCAACGGTTGAACTTAAAATTAAAAATGGTAGTAATATAGAGGCTGCTAAGTTAGTAGGAGCTGATATTGCTAAAAAATGTAAAGATGCAAAGATAAAATCTGTTGTTTTTGATAGAGGTGGATACCTTTACCACGGACGTGTTCAAGCTTTAGCTGAGGCGGCACGTGAAAACGGATTGGAATTCTAGTGGGAGGTCAAGACAATGAGACAGAAGAAAAATATGGAAGTAAAGAAAAATTTGTTAGAAGAAAAAGTTATTTCTATTGGTAGAGTAACGAAAGTTACCAAAGGTGGTAGACACTTTAGATTTTCTGCGACTGTAGTTGTTGGAAACCGCAAAGGACTAGTTGGTATTGGTAATGGTAAGGCTAATGAAGTGCCAGAGGCAATTAAGAAAGCTTTACAGGCTGCTAATAAGAATGTAACCAAAGTTGCAATAATTGATAATAGAACAATACCACATGAAGCAACAGCAAAAGTTGGTAGAGCAGTAGTTATGATTAAGCCGGCGCGTGAAGGTACAGGAGTTATTGCTGGTGGTGCTGCGCGTGCAGTATTAGAACTTGCAGGTGTTAAAGATATTGTTTCAAAATCACTTGGTTCTAATACAAAGATAAATGTTGCTAAAGCTACTTTGGAAGCTTTGAAATCACAAAGAAGTCCACAAAAGATAGCAGCTCTTCGTGGTAAGAAAGTGGAGGAGTTATAATATGAAGTTAGAGTCATTACCGAAGTCTAATGAGACAAAGGCTCGTAAGAGAGTTGGTAGAGGACCAGGTTCTGGAATGGGTAAAACTTCTACTCGTGGACAAAAGGGCCAAAAATCAAGAAGTGGTGTTAGTATAAGTGCATGGTTCCAAGGTGGACAAACTCCAATATATCGTCGAGTACCAAAACGGGGATTTAATAATAAACGTTTTGAGACAAAGTTTGCAACGATTAATTTAAGTGATTTAGATAAGTATTTTAATGAGGGTGATATTGTATCGCCAGAAGTATTGAAAGAAAGAGGAATCATTAAGAAACAACTTAGTGGAGTTAAAGTGTTAGCAAACGGGGAATTAACAAAGAAGTTAACTGTTAAGGCTAATCGTTTCTCTTCAACAGCAGTGACAAAAATTGAGAATGTTGGCGGTAAAGTAGAGGTGATTTAGATGCTAAGCAAAATCACCAAAATATTTAGTAAACAAAATAAAGACCTCAGAAAAAGAATATATTTTACATTATTCTGTTTAGGGTTCTTTGCGCTTGGAATTAATATAACTATTCCTTGGGCTAATAGTGTTTATGCGGAACTTGGGTTTCTAGAAATATTTAACTTGATGAGTGGAGGAGGTCTTAGGACTTTCTCAATATTCGGGTTAGGTGTTAGTCCATATATTACAGCAAGTATTATAACTCAGATACTCCAAATGGATATTATTCCCTATTTTAGTGAATTAAAAGACCAAGGGTATGTGGGGAGACAAAAAATAAATAAGATAACAAGATATTTAGGTATTATTATTGCTTTTATTCAAGCT
>CANOGG010000045.1 GCA_947565485.1 uncultured Mycoplasma sp.
AACGTTTCCTCTAAAGTATTTTATTGGCTGGTCGCCTCCAGAATAGTCACCTTTAGTCCATGTATATACTCCATCACCTGATATTCCAGCAAACATAGAATCATTAGTTGATGTTCCAGTTATTCCTGCTATAATATCACTTGACGTAATTCCAAAACTTTCTTTGTCAAAATACAAATAACAACTTGTTCCACTCTTTGTTAGATTATCTATTGTTATATTCCAACTTTCTTTATTCCATATAGGTACTGCCTCATTTGTACAAGTACTCTTACTCTTATTAAAGCCTAAATTAGAACTGCTACTGGGAATATCATCACTTCTTATATAATCAGTATCATTTTCGCCTTTTGTATATACAGCCATAATATTTACATCAGGTTTATTCTTTCCTTTCTCAATAGTTAACTTACCATCAAAACTTCCACCTATATCAATATTTTGGTTAGTATCTAAAATTAGGATACTCTAAGATAATATAGTAATATTTAACATCTCCATCACTCGTCGCTGTTATCATTTCATCTTCGACAAGCATTACTTTTGATTCAATATTACTTGTCTCAATAGTACCGCTTGCTACTGGTGAACCTAAATTATCAATATTAGAAATTGTACATTCTTCATTTAAATATTGCTTACCATTTTCTACTTTCGTTTTCTTTTCACAAGTACTTTTTGTATCAACACTATTAGATGTTTTATAAACTGTGTAGTTAAGCGGTGTATTTAAAGTATTAATTCCTTTCCATATCAAATTATAAGATACTAATTCATTATTACCAGTCGCTGTTAACTTAATCGCTGATATATTCTTATGGCCGGGTAAAATATCTAAATCATTAAACTCAAGTGTTCCCTCAATTTTAATATTAGAACTTCCTAAAGTGGCTGTTGTTACATCTGTTTTAGGTCCAGCTCCCACTACTTTATCATTATTTATAAAATAAGCAAACGATATACCTATTCCTAGAACCATTAATACTCCTAGTATAATTAGTAACTTCTTGTTACTCCTTGTTTTAATCTGTCCTATTTTCATTTTTCCAACTCCTTTTTATTTTTTATAGTGCTACTTCATTTGTTATAATAAACGAAATGACATTTATGAGACAACTTTGTCTCATAAAAATAATATCAAAATGGGGCAAATTTGTCAATGCTATATCAAAACTTATTTGTTACTATTTTTTTAGGTGAGTGTAAATGTTAAGAGAATATAGAAAAAGAAGTAAGTTAAGTCAAGAAGAATTAGAACGGTTAAGTGGTATTGATAGAAAGACTATTTTTAGAATTGAAAATGACTTGAATATGCCAATATTAGATACTTTTGCAAGACTTGCTTTAGCTTTAAAATTAAGTGATAAAGAAATAGCTGATATCGTAAAAAATTCTGTTTTAATTTCCAAGCATACTAAAGATAATAAATAAAAAAGGTTGATAGTAGAATGGTTTATTCTAACAGGCTTATCAATATCCTTTGATATAGACTTTTTTTAATATGTTATAATAAATAATGAGGAGAATATGTAAAATGAAAAAATATTTTTATCCAGTAATTTTTTCTAAAGAAAATAATGTTTATAATGTGAAGTTTATTGATTTTAATGGTATTTTTACTTGGAGTAATAGTTTTGAAGATGCTTATTATATGGCACAAGACGCTTTATATAATATGTTATTTGAATATAATGATAAACTTCCAGAACCTACGGGTGATTATTTGAATAATAAAATTAATTCCAATGAATTTATCATAATAGTTATGTTAAATGTTATGGAGTATGAAAAGGAAATTTTAGCAAAGGCTGGGGAGTAATGATGCTTGAGTTTGCTTTGGATAATATAACAGAAAAAGATATAAGCCAAGAATAAATTATTGGCTTCAAATTTTTTTAAAAAAGTTTTAAAATACACTTGACAAACATACTTTTTTGTAGTAGTATACAAACTCGAACATTTAGTTTGTTTGAATATTCTTTTCCATTCTTTGATATACTTCCTTTACTTAACTAATATCAAATTCTACTAATTCAAGCAAAATATAAATGTTTTCACTGAAAATGAAGTCGCTATTTGAAGCGACTTTTTGTTTTTAAAAAACCCATTTCTGGTTTAGAAATGGATTTTTTTATTAATTATTATTACTTATTTTTACCTTAACAGTAGATGATACCACAAAGTTTAGTTTAGGATCGTCATTTTCAATCTTGATTGGTATGTCGTATTCACCTGCGGTATAATTTTCCAGGTCGATATAAGCTTTGATGTTACTTTCACTAACATTATCAATTACTGATTGAACACCTTTTACAATAACGGTGATGCTATTAGTACCAATGATATTGGCGGTTAGACCACTTCCAAGATTTTTATGCGATATTGTAGAGATGTTTACTTCTTTTTGTTTTTCATCGCCAAATGTAACAGTAATAGATGCTTTATTCTCACTGATAGCTCGAACACCACTTGGTTTACCGATGTTTACATTGAATGATTTAGAACTATTAGTACCTTCGCCTGCAACATTGATAGTAACAGGAACACTAGTGATATTATTGATAGTTTCTTGGTCACCATAAATGTTTACGGTTTCACTATTGCTATTATTGATTAAGATTGAAGCGATAGCTTTACCAGTGACTAAGTTGCCTGTTGTTAAGACTTCAATTGGAACACTCTTACTGTAAGTACCAAGTGTAATAGCCGCGGTTAGATTAGTTGGGATGATTTCAACATCTTCAATAATTCGACCTTTACTATCGTAGGCTACTAAAGTGATATTATCAACTTCATAGTCGCCTGCATCTTTTAGTTTATTATCGTTTAAGTCAATTAAGGCTTTAACAGAAGATATTTTATCAAGGGCATCTTTGCTTCCTTTAACGACTACTTCATTTTTAGATAATTCAACACTTTCAACACTTAACTTTTCATTTAAAGAACTGATATTAACTAAGTCATAATTAATGGTTTTAGTAACACTGATTTTATCTTTTATAGTTACAGAAACATATGATGGGTCTAATTTATAATTGATAGAGTCGATTGATTTTGTATATGAAAGATAAACTTTGTATGCTGAATCACTCGCTTCATAATCTGATAAGTCAAGAATTACCATGTTGGTGCCTAATTGTTTAGCTAAGTATATATCACTTTTGCGACCAATTAGAACAATATCGACTGTGTCAGGAATACCTTCAACAACATAAGCTTCTTCATTATAGTTTACTTTTACAGGGACGTTAGTTATGACTTCGGCCTCTGATTCAACAAGCGTAATAACCCGAGAATCGATTAGTAAAAACATAATAATAGCTAGTATTAGAGAAACATATATCATAAAGTTAGGACGATTTAAGATATAATCAAGTCTAATATTATGAGATTTTAAGGCTTCACTGATACTAAATATGATACGACTTATGGGGGTTACAATAAATTTATCAAGGATGCGATATATACCTAAGAAAATGTGCTTTATAAAATTAACGATTGATTTCATTATTCTTCACCTGCACTATCTTTATTTTCTGCTTCATAGAATACTTCAGCTTTAGGATTAAGGGCTTCGATTAGAAGCATTCTAAATTCATCAAGGGTTAAATTATAATTTAATTCACCATCAACAGCAATACTGATACGGCCATTTTCCTCAGAGACTACTAAAGCGATGGCATCACTTTCTTCAGCGATACCTAAAGCGGCCCGATGACGGGTACCGAGACGTTTAGAAATTGAAGGGTTCATGCTTGTTTTGAAAACAGCACCAGCGACAGTTATTCTATCTCCCTCGATGATAACGCCACCATCATGAAGTGGGCCATTAGGGAAGAAAATAGTTTCTAATAAGTCACTAGATAAGTCAGCATAAATTTTACTGGCAGGCTCAATATATTCCTGGAGGGATATTTCACGTTCAATAACTATTAGGGTACCAATACGATTACGTTTAAAGTATTCAATGGCTTTCATGATTTCAGCGACTACTTTTTCTCGTTCATCAATAGTTAAGACTTTGTGTCGGCCAAGTAGTTGTGTTCGGCCAATCGATTCTAGGACACTCCTTATTTCAGGTTGGAATATTACAATGATAGCTAGAGGGCCCCATTCGACACAGTATTGTAAAATGATACCAACAGTATATAGATTTAAGAGGTCACTTAGGAATTTAACTAGGAGTATTAAGATTACACCTTTAAAGATAAGAACCATTTTAATGTTATTTTTAATGTTTTTTAGAATAAAGTAAAAGACAAGCCAAACAACACTTATATCAATTATTTTTGTGGCTATTTCCCACATGGAATTTAATGTCATATATTCACTCTCCTACGACGATTATTAAAATTATATCAAAAAAAGAGATTTAATTCTAGAGTTTTTAGGTAGTTTCTACTTGGGCTTTAAACATTCTGGTTAAAACAGCAATAAGTTCGTTATCAATAACTTTGGTAACATAAGTATCAACTCCATCGATAAATTCTTCAAGAATTACGACTTTTTTACTGTTTACTTCTCTTTTCTCGTTTAGACCCATGGCTAAAAAATATTTTTTGCCATAATACATAGCTTCGTTTAAAACAATGTATTCTTCTTTATTTTCTAAAACGATAATATGATTAATTTTTAGGCCCATTTTAGTTACCTCCTGTGCCGATGGGGTCACTTGCTTTTACAGGTTCAACTGGTATCATGTCGATAACTTTTAAGCGTTCTTTAGAAGAAATTTCCTCAGGTTTAGAATTTAGATTTACAGGTTCTATTAAAGGTTCTAGTTCTTCGACTTCTAAAATTTTTGCAGGTTCTTCGCTTGGAGTAGAATTTTTAGAAGTACGCATTTCTTTTTCAAATAGATTATCAATTTTAGGAGCTTGGGTAGGAACTTTTTCTTCTCCCTCAGGCTTGATACTTGCTAAGAGCATATCAATTTGGTCGTATATTTCATCAGGACTTTTACTATATTTTTTACGATTTTTGAGCATTTTAATCTCTTCATTGATACTTTTTAGTTTGTCTTTGTCGCGTTCCTCAGCGGCTAAATCTTTAGTTTTATACTCAAGCATTGATAATTTTTGGAGTTCTTTTAACTCTTCTTGGATTACTGATTTCTTTAGTGCGGTTTATTTTAATAATTAAGTCTTCTTGATAGCTTTCGAGAATCTTGTTTAAGATTTCTTTTTCTTTTTCTTTTTTAGTGATAGAACTCTCGAGGTTCATTTTACTGCGCATTGCTTTATTTTTTTCTTTTAGAATGGTTTTATATTCTGTAATGGAGGTTTCTACATTATTTATTTCTTCTTCTAGTTCGTTTACCTCGGGGCCAAGAGAGTTATTGATAAATTCATCAATACTAGCAATATCATTTTGATATTTAGTAATGAATTCTTTGTTGCCAGCGATTTCTTTTTCGAGGTAAGCAATACGATTTTCTGAAGCTTTAGTATCCATGTTTTCATAGGATTTGTTTTCAATTAAAGTGGAAAATTCGACTCTTTCCTGTTCTTTTTTCTCAAGTTCCTCATCTAAGATAGCCGGAGATGTTATGTCCATAAATGGTTGGGACTTGACAATCGATACGAGTTCTTTTATTTTAGTGATAGCTCCAAAGATATCGTTATCTAAAAGCATCTCTTTGGCATCAGAACCAATTTTAGTCGCATTGGTTAAGAGTTCGAGTTTTCTTTTTTCGAGATTATCTAAATCGCTAATAAGATTGGTTAGTTTTTCTTCGTCGATTTTCTTTAAGTCTTCATCGAGATAAGAATTAGGGTTATTTAAGTTACTCACGATATCTTTTAGATGTTTTTTTTCGGATTCTAAGGTATTATTTAGTTCTTCAAAGTCGTTATTATTTTCTTCTAATTGTTTTAGATTGGCATCATATTCAGAAGTTTTGACAGCGATTTCCTTGGTTAGTTTTTTGATATTTTCTTCTTCTTTACTTAAGAGCTCTAAGTAAAATTTATTTTCGCGAGTCGTAGTGATTTTATTTTTTAACATGTCAAAATATGATTTGTTTTTATGGAGTCGTTCTTTCATCACTTTAATATCTTGGTTGGTTTTTTCAGTGGTTGTTTTTGTCTCTTCTATTTCCGATTTTAAGTCTTTAATTTTACGGGTTAGACGGGTGATTTTATTTTTGAGGCTAATTTCTATATTTTTATCAACGAGTTCGTTTGAGGCATTAAAATACCGAGCCTCATTCATAAGGCCTTTTAAGTCTTCAATGGCATTTTCTTTGTTTCTGATTGCCCTTTTTATCGTTTCTAGTTCCATATTTATTTCGTCGATACTTTGGCTTTCGTTTGACATTTGAATTAGAGTGTCAATATTATTAAAAACTTCTGTTTGCATAGTATTTTAGCCACCCAACCTTTTCTATTCTACATATAATACTACCATAAATGCGGGTGATTTGCAACTTAAACAGGTGAGAAAAATGATGTTTTTGAGGTTTTTTGGGTTATAGTTTAGTCTTTATGGTAGTGAGTTCATAACATATGGTAGGAGGTAATTGAAAGTGTTGTTTGAAAACAATGATATGGATCTTAATATGGCAATTTTTATGCCAGATATACTTTTAGGGCGCGAGACAAAATTGTATGAGCCAATGGAAGGTTTTTTAAGAGGTAATATGTTTAAAGATGAGTATCAGCCTTATAAAAACTTGACTTATTTTAAACTTAATCCGACTTGTGAGAGAGAAAAAGCTTTATATAAACTTATGGCTTTAGCATTTGCAATCAATGACCTTAATTTATATTTAGATTTACACCCAAGTGAAGCAAAAATGTTTGATGTATTTAAAAAATACATAAAGGAATATGAAAATACATGTAAAGAGTATGAAGAGGCTTATGGACCACTTAAAATAACGGCGACGACAGGAGCAAAATATAATTGGTTAAATTCTCCTTGGCCTTGGGATAAGATGGATGGAGGTAGTATGTATGTTTAAATATGTAAAACACACAAATTTTCCGATTAATATTAAGAAAAAAGACCTTAGAATGGCTAAATATCTAATTTCGCAATTTGGCGGGGCTAATGGGGAGCTTGCAGCGGCTTTACGTTATTTTTCACAAAAGTTTGGAATGCCAGATGACCATGGAAAAGCTTTACTTAATGACATAGCAACTGAGGAGTTGGGACACTGTGAGATGATTGCAACAATGGTCCATCAGCTTACAAAAAATGCGAGTGTTAAAGAGTTAGAGGAAGCAGGACTTGCTAGTTACTTTACAGAACATGGTAAAGGAATATATCCCTCTGATGCTTCGGGAGTACCATTTACAGTAACTTATTTTTCAGTAACGGGTGACCCTATCGCAGATATCGTTGAAGATATGGCAGCGGAACAAAAAGCACGGGCGGTATATGAAAATTTGATTGATTTGACAAATGATGAAGATGTGTTAAGAGTTTTATTATTTTTACGTCAAAGAGAAGTTGTACATTTTAATAGATTTAAAGAATTATATGAATATTATACTAAAAAAGGATATAAATAAGAGGAATATAAAAACACTATTAGTTTAGAGGCTAATAGCGTTTTTTATTTACTTTTGTTTTACAGAGTTTTATTTTTTCTTGACATTATTTTTCTTTTTGGAATTTTTTTCTTTAGATTTTGAAGATGTGCTTTTCTTTTTAGCGGTTGTTTTTGCGTTTGGGGAATTCTTTTTCTTTGGTGCTGAGGTAGTAGTTTTGGTTCCACCTGAGTTATTGTTTTTTTGTTTTGGAGTTGGAGTCGCTTTTTTGTTTTTACTTGGAGTTGGTTTCTTTTTAGTATTCTGATTATTTTCTTTATTTTTAGCTTGGGAAGCAGGATTTTTTAGAGTGTTATCTTTTGTTTTTGGGGGCTGTTGGGCTTTTTTAGTATTAGTTGGACTTGGCTTAGTTGATTTAGAGTTTGGTTTTTGAGGGGTTTTGGCATTCTTTTTTGCGTTAGGTTTCTTGTTGGTATTAGATGATTTAGATTTTTTATTTTGAGGTGAAGTGTGCTTTTTTGATTTTGGTTCTGTTTTCTTGGCTTTTTCTGGTGATTTTTTAGTATCAGCATCGGCACTCTTTATTGGCTCGTTTTCAGGAAGAATTTCGATGGTTGGAGG
>CANOGG010000046.1 GCA_947565485.1 uncultured Mycoplasma sp.
GTCTATCCAGTTGCAGTTCCCACCATGTTTATTAATCGTGGCATTTACAGCTTCAAGATAAGTTTTAGCAGGACCTGTTACTTCGGGTTCTTTAATCTCAGGTTGGACAATAAGATTGAGGCTTACGCGAGCATTATTTAGAAGTTTAGGGAGAAAGCTTTTGATTTTGGGGTCGAGAGGTTTTGGAACATTATTTTTCTGGATATTATTTTCGAGTACTTCTAAAACGCTTTGGGGGTTGCAGAACTGGAAAATATAATTTTTTAAACATTCTAAGATATGCATGGTGCTTAAATTATTACTGGCAATGCAATCACAAAGATAGATAACAAGAGGATTATCAGTGGTTAGTTCATTACTATTTAATAAATAAGTGGTGATGTTTTCCACAATTTTTAAGAAAAATGGTTTTTGGAGTTCGCGATAATTTAGCATTTCAATGCTTTCACGAGCACCATTTTCGCGAGTGATGACACTGGTATCGCCATTAATTAAGAATAACAGCCAATTGATTTTACCAGCGCCATAGACAGTCTCAGTCATTTTAACACTGTTTAGAAAAGTAATAAGGTCATCTTCACCATAAACGGGAGTATATTCGCTTATTCCAAGTTCCATTAATTCATAACTAGCAGGATAAGACTTTGTTTTAGCAATAATCTCTTCTTCATTAATGATAACACGGTTTATCTTATTTTGACGTTCTTTATAGGTGCGATAAACATCAGGGTTCATACTTGCTGGTTTTAGACTGGCACTTATTTGTCTTAAATAGTGGTGATATTTAGCACGAGCATCTTTATGAGCAGTGTAAAAATCTTGCAGTTCAGTCTCTTTTGATTTGATAAAATCACGCATGAAAATATTGTTGCGTTTAGCAAAATTTAGCGTTTTTCTTTTGGCTTTAGCCTGCGTATTATAGAAACAAAGCATGTTTTCATGAAGAGATGAGGAGTCTACAAAGCTCTTTAGATAGTCATACATTAAAAGGTCACTTAAAGCTAGTTGTTCATAAGGTATGGTAGTGGTAACTTTAGTACTAGCTAATAACTCGATTTCTAAGTTAGAAAAGATTTCTTCTAGGAGTTGGTAGTTATAATTGGCAATAGGACTCGTTAAATTATTATGGTAGTGGTAATAATTAAAGGAAATAGTATCATCAACCCAGTTGACCTCAGAATATGCCTCACTAGTAAGTTTAAAAATAGGTGTTTTGGTGTCAAGTGATGTTTTCTTTTTTTCAGTTAAATAAAATGAGAGAAGTAACGTTGGGCTTAAGGGTGCATTATTCATGATAGAATTAGTTAGGAGCATATTGCTTAGTGTTTCACCATTTTTAGATTTGAGGTTTAACATTTCATATATCCTTTGTAAGAGTTCAGGAGAGATAGTGGTTAATCCCCCCGAGTTAATTAGATTATCAAGATATTTTAAAAAGGATATGATAGTTTCATGGTCATAGTTTTGGATATTTTTCATTTGTTCAATTAATAATTCTTCCATAGTTTTTAGGCTCCTTTATTATATATAAATTATATCTTAAAACCGGTATTTATGCAAGACTTCGAAATTTGTTTTTTTAGATAAAATAAAAAGAAGAAATTAATTTTCTTAACTTCCTCTCTTGTTTTAGTTTCTTTCTTTAACACGATATTCTTTACGCATATTTTTAATAAAGTTAAGTTTAGCACGTCTAACCATACCCTTTTTCACAACAACTATTTTATCGATAGTTGGGGCATTGACTGGAAAGATACGAGTTACACCTATACCACCGGATTTTTTACGAACAGAAAAAGTCTCAGATACGCCATGGCCTTTTTTAGCTACAACTAAGCCTTCAAAAGCTTGAATACGTTCTTTTTTTCCTTCTTTAACCCATACGTCAACACGGACAGTGTCGCCGACACGAAATTCTGGTATGTCTTTTCTTAAATGTTTAGCGTTTACTTTGTCTACTAAATTCATTTTTCAAACATCCTTTCTCTAAATTATATTTAACCAACAATCATTATTCTAAGTTTAGATAAGCGGATTGTTTTTTCTTGGGTTCTTTAGCATTATAGCATAAAACTTAATAAAAAACAAGCGTTTTTAGTTAACGCTTTTTAGGAGTACTTCATAAGAACCATCAGGACTTTCAACAGAAACTTTCTCGCCAGCCTTATGACCGATTACAGCTTTTCCGATTGGAGACTCATTAGATATCTTGTTGTTAAAAGGGTCCGCTTCAAGAGAACCAACAATTTTGTATTCCTCAGTGTCATCTGGTTCGTATTCGACAATGATAGTTGAGCCAACGTTAGCGATATTTTTGTCTTTGTTGTCGACTATTTCGCAGTGTTCAAGCTTATATTCAAGTTCTTTGATTCGACTCTCAAGTTGGGCTTGTTCATTACGAGCAGCATCATAGTCCGCGTTCTCAGATAAGTCACCAAGACTACGAGCATACTTAAGCGTGTTTATGACCTCCGGTCTTTTATTTAATTTTAAATCATTTAATTCTGCTTCAAGTTCTAAATAACCCTCCGCAGTTAATACTACATTATTTTCTTTTTTCATTCAATATTCCACCTCAATTAAAATTTTGTACTACAAAAGGATACTACAAATAATCACTTTTGTCAAATACTTTTAAACGCATCATGGTTCCAACTGGTAACTTAGTTGTCATTTCAAGATATAAATGTTCCTTTGGATGCCGAGCGATTTCGATTAAATTTAGATTTTCGTCGTAAATTTTTTTTATCGTGTAGGTTAAGGGTTCGAGTCCGGGACCAAAAAATTCGACGATATCACCAATTTTAAAATAATTGCGTTCCTCAATTAAGACTTTATCATTTTTGGGTTCAGCAAGAACGAGGCCTAAGAAGTCTTGATTAGATACTTCATCGCGGCCCAGATAATACTGCTCTTTCTCAGTTGGCAGTTTATCATAAAACTGGGGAGTACTCTCACGGTTAGCACAGCGGTTAATGATGTCGTTAGAATATAATATGGCACTCTTGGTTAATTTATGACTCTTTATTAAGTCAAGTAAGTGACGATATTCATAAACGACAGTCGCGATATAGTAGATAGAACGCATCCGCCCCTCTATTTTGAAAGAGTTAACGCCAATATCTACCATATCTTCAAGATAAGTACTCATGTTTAAGTCTTTAGGAGTCATACTAAAGGTTTCTTCGGCATCATTGATTTTAAAACTCCACCGACAGATTTGGGCACAACCACCACGATTAGAGTCACGATTAGTTGTGACATTAGATAAGACACACTTGCCACTTATACTGGTGCACATAGCGCCTTGGATAAAACACTCAAGGTCGAGATTCGTTTTCTCTTTGATAATTTTGATATCCTCACGAGAAGCTTCACGGGCTAAGACAATTCTTTTAACACCAAGCGACTTAAAAAAGAGGGCTGCCTCATAGTTTAGAGTTGAACTTTGGGTTGATAAATGGATTTCTAAAGGGATATTGTTTGCGATGATAGTTTTAATCACAGCTATATCACTTACAATGACTGCATCAACACCAATGTTACTCAGTTCTTCTAAGTAGGACTTTAGGCCAGCTAGTTCGTGATTATGAAGAACGATATTGACAGTGACGTAGATTTTTTTATGCAAGTTATGGGCAAAAGTAGTCGCCTCTTTTAATTCTTCTAAGCTAAAATTGATAGCATTGGCCCGAAGAGAATAATTATAGCCTCCGACATAAACTGCATCGGCACCATATAAATAGGCAATTTTTAAACGTTCTAAGTTGCCAGCGGGAGCTAATAATTCAATCATGAGCCATCACCTCCTTTAACTTTGATAGTCATTTCTTGTTCGAGTAAGTATTTATAAGGGTATTTATCATCTAGGGTTGTAGTGCTGGTTAGGATTTTAGTTATTTCGTCCTCGTTTAAAAACAAGGGCATAATTAAGTTATATAAGACATGGGGTTTAGATTTTAGACTGAGGCCATTAAAGGGTTTGTCAGGATAGATTACAGTGCCATATTTATTTTCTACTATTTTAAAATTTTTATGACTCATTTTTTCTTCAAGAGTGCTAATAGAGCTACTATTTTGGTTAAAATATTTATTGTAATTGGTGATTAGGGTACGTCTAGAATACATGATGTTAACATAGCCAAAAGTGAAGAGAACTAAAGGTTTTTTAGTATGGTTTAGAATTTCATCGATTTCTAATGCATTAATATCAGGACAGATAACACAGGAGTCGACATAGTCAAGATAGGCATTGATACTTTCATAATTACAATTTAAGTGGTTTAAAAATAAAATAGTTCGGATATTTATTTTAGTGGTTTGGAGGATGTTTAGAATTCCTAGGTCGTCAAAAACAATTCCCTGGATGGTTTTAGGAAGTTTAGGTAAAAGAGTGCGAAATTCTTCAATACCAGCATTATCAAGAAGACGGTTAACAAAGATGAAGCCAGGGGCTGTTATTTCGTTTAGAGTAAAATAGCGTTCAAAACCCACAGAAAAGTCTTGTAATGGAAAAAGGAAAGTAATATTACTTTCTTCTTTAAATTTAGTGATAATTTGGTCACTGGTAACAAGGAGTAAGATATTATTTTTTTTCATCTTTTTTTACACTCACAGATATACCATCGCCGACATCGTAAAATTCAGTATCAAATTCTTGGTTTTCTTTTAAAAATTCGATATATTCTTCAATTTTACTTACTAAACTGCGAAGATTTTTAGACTCGATGGTACTTGATTTGCCGACGTGACCATGGAATTTTAAGTTATCAGTAATAATTACGCCATTATCTTTCAAAAAGTATTTAAATTTTTCGAAAAATTTGGTATTTTGCGCTTTAGCGGCATCAATAAATATCATATCATAGCTAACATTAGTTAAGTTAACATCAAGAGCATCTTGGAAAACAACATTGATTTTTTGTTCAAAACCACATTTTTTAACATTTTTTAAGCACTCCATGTATCTAGTCTCATCGCGTTCAATAGTAGTTACCGTGACATCTTGGCCAGTGCTTGCCATAAGAATAGTTGAGTAGCCAATAGCTCCCCCTATCTCTAAGATATTTTTAATCCCACGAGATTTGATGTATTTCATAATAAAAGTAATAGTATCTTTTTCAATGATAGGAACGTTATGTTCCGATGCGTATTTTTCCATTTCCAGGATAAGTTCTTTCATTTTATTTCACTCCTTAATTGTATGTGTACCAAAGGCCAGCGGCTTTTAATTCGCGAACTTTGGCATCGTGTTCACTATTAGTTTTGGTAAAATAGGTTTTTTTGTTTTTGTCAGCGACAAAGAAGAGATAATCATGATTACTAGGGTTAAGACTTGCTTTAATAGAGTCAAGACTCGGATTATTTATAGGGCCAACAGGAAGTTTACCCCAGTTGCAAAGGCCTCTTGTATTATAACCATTAGAGCAATCATCAATTTCTGCTTGGTATAAGTCACGTTCGCTTAGTTCGACTTTAGCGCCATAATAAGTAGTGACATCACTGCCGAGAGATTCGCCACGTTTTAAACGATTATAGAAAACGCCAGCGACACCAGCACGGTCATCAGAGTTGGCACCCTCACTTTCAACGATACTTGCCATAGTTAGTATTTCATGGACACTGTATCCCGAATTAGTAATACTTTCTTTTAAATCTTCTAGGACACTCGCGGTGCTATTAAGCATCTTTTCGATGATGTCTTTGGGAGTACTAGTCGCATAGAACTCATATGTATTAGGGAATAAGTAACCCTCTAGAGGGTAATAGATTTTAGAGTCTAGAATATTCTCAGTTAAAAACCAGTATTTAGAAATTAATTCTTGTAAATATTCAGGGTCGTTTAAGATACTCATTACTTCCTCTTCGCTCGTATTAGTATTTTTCGCGATAATTTTGGCATAATTATTAAGCTTTTTACCTTCAATAAAGGTTAATTTATAAGTCTTACTATTATTTTCTTTTACGGCGCCAGCATTTATTATGTCTAGTATCTCTTTAGCATTCATGTTAGCTTTTAATTCATAAGTTCCTGCTTGGAGGTTCAAGTCTTTATTTAAGGCAATATAGATATAAAGAGAGATTTTACTCTTGATTAGTTTGGCCTCTTTTAGTTTATCGACGATGACTTTTTTATTAGTACCACTAGTGATGGTAAAACTTATCGGAGTATCATCTTTAGAGACAGCACTTAAGCCATAAAAGTAAATTCCCACCATAAATAAAGCAACGGCTAAAGTTAAGCCCACGACTATGATTATTTTTTTTCCTTTTTTCATTTTATACCTCTTTATCCTTTGTTATTCACTCATTTTATCTTCAATTTGAGCAAGTAAATTTTCGATTATATTCCACTCTTTTTCCGTTTCAATGTCGCTTAATTCGAGTTTTTCGCCGGTTTTGTCATAAGTTGCCGCATATGTAGTAATACTTCCCTCCGCATCAGTTTTATTATCGGTAAAGACAATATAACTTTTTTTAGTCTCATCAGAGTCGAAGGTAAATAAGATTTCATATTCGACAGTTTGCCCAGTATTATCAGTTACGGTAAAAAAGCGTTCTTTTTCATTACTCATGTTGGTTAGCCTCCATTTTTAAGAAAGTTTCAAGAATAATTTCAGCGGCTAGTCCATCAATGACTTTTTTTCTTTTTTGACGGCTGATATCGGCCTCTAATAAATATTCTTCGGCTTCCTTGGTACTTAATCGTTCGTCTACTAAATAGATAGGAATAGATGTTTGTTCTTCGAGTAAGCGTTTGAAGTTTAGACTACGGGAGCTCGCAAAACCAGCGGAATTATTCATGTTTTTAGGATTTCCTAAAGCAATTTTGGCAATTTCGTATTCTTTTAATAATTTTAGAACTTCACTTACAGCGACGTTATAGTCTTCTTTGGGAAATCTAATAACTTTTAAGAAACTCGCGATAGTTCTTGTTTTATCAGTAAGGGCTACACCTAAGGTTTTAGTACCTAAATCTAATCCGAGATAACGCATAATTTATTTCAACCTTTCATAAGTACTGTAGTTATTCTAACAAATTTTTGGAGAAAATACAAGTATGCGACAAAATTTTTCATTTCATATCCTTATTTTAGAATTTTAAAAAGAGATAACTTTTTTAGAAAAATTATCTCTTTGAAAAGAATTATTTTACTTTAGAGCAATTGCCGCGCCAGGTGATATTAGTGTCACTACCTTTATCTTCATAGTTGAAACAAACAGTGTAATCATCATTACAAACTGCCTTTTCACAGTGCTTTTTTAAATCGGATGCTTGGATTCCAGGGATGACTAAGCAAACAATGATTATTTCTGCGATAGCTAAAATGCTTATAATAATGAAGAATGTTTTGATATTTATTTCTTTATGCATAATATTCATAATTTACCACCTATATACCTGGAACTACAAACTTCGTTAATAATAGATATATTAATAAAAGAATGATAGTACCAAAAAATATCCCTTCATATAGTTTAATAGTTTTTACTTTTTTTTCTTCTTTTTTCATTATTCTACCTCTATTTAATTGTAGCATATATTTTTTAATTTGTTAACCCTGCTAGTTCTTTTTTAGTTTTAATTGTCTTATTTTCAATGGATACTCTTTGAACGACGAAAAGCATGATTACAATATTTAGCGTGAAAGAGCCTCCGTAGCTTAAAAGAGGAAGTGGAACACCAGTTAGTGGTATTAAAGCTAGAATGCCCATCAGATTGATTAAAATATGAAGCAAAAGATAAAGAAAGACGCCATAGGCTAAGAGACTTAGGCGGAGATTTTCACCAGCACGAGCGATTTTTAGGATGCGATAAAGCATGATGATATAACCGATGATGAGAAGAATACCGACAATAGCCCCCCACTCTTCAACGACGATAGGAAAGATAAAGTCAGTGTGACTTTCAGGTAAATACAAGTATTTTTGACTACTATTACCGAGTCCTACTCCAAAGAGACCACCATTATGT
>CANOGG010000047.1 GCA_947565485.1 uncultured Mycoplasma sp.
TTATGCCATATGGAACTTTCTTCATCTACTTATCCCTCATTCCTATATCTATATTATACCGTAAAATAAAAGTTTTGAAAACAAAAAGACGCATTTCGCATCTTAAGTTCCAATCACCACATATGGATTGTTTGCTAAACCAGTTCCGCCCTCTTCGAAGAGAGTGGAAGCTTTAAGGTTAATGACAGGACGAGTACCAGGGATACCGTAGTTCACGTTCCAGAGGCCGAGGTAGCCAGACGAATGCACAATGAACACGTAAGCATGACCATCGCTACTATTAAACCAATACGGAGACATAGTCCAATAATGACTATTTGTATATAGGAACGTAGTTATATTTGTTTTACTACTATCATTTACCATACCGCCTATACTTACTTCATCTGAAGTTATCAAACCTACATTTGTTTTAAATATATCATCTGTATTTGTACACAACAAACTTGGCGCTTTATTTGTATTTAATCTTGTATATGCAGCATAGTTTGTAGCGCTTGTTCCCGCTCCTGTTCCACTTGTTGGTGTTCTATCATTACAGAATCCTGCATTTACATCTATATTACTTGAATAATCTGCATTTGTTCCTAATGTCCTATCATACCATGTATTTAAAGTATTTAATATTGTAGAATCAGTTCCTGTTCCATGTACTTGTCCTGATGTATATTTAAAACCAACATACATATTGTCACTATAACTTGGATTAAATGTATTTGTTCCAATTTGGGTTCCCTCGCCTGTTAACCTCTTCTTCCTTTACTTAGTTTATTTTAAACTATTTTTAATAAGTTTGCACTAGGGTGTAGTAAATAAGTCAAAACTTCTAAATATTCGACAAGATGTATGACAATTTGTTTTGCTTATTATATTCACATTATACAATATTATTGACTGATGTGCAATATTTTTTATGTTTTTTAGCAACATAGACACAAAAAAAGAAAGGTTTTAAGTCTTTCTAATAATCTTCGTTTATACTTTCAATAAATTCGATTTGTTCGTCAACAACACTTCTTAGGCGACGTTTGAAGACACCAACTCTCCTTTTTAAGAGTTCCGCATCTTGTTCGATTTTATCAGCTTTTAGTAAAGCATCATTAACAATCCTTGAAGCATTACGTCTAGCATCTTCAACAACGCCCTTAGCTTCATCACGAGCAACACGCTTAATTTGGTTAGACGCATCTTCAGCGACCATGATAGCACGGTTTAGGGTACTTTCCATATTTTGATACTTTTCAAGTTCACGTTTAAGTGTTGCGATATCTTCATCTTGTTTTTTTAACTTGGTAAGCATGCTTTCATATTCACTAGTTACTTCGTTCACAAAATTATTAACTTCGATTTTGTTATAACCACTTAAACTAGTATTAAACTTTCTCAAAAGACTCATCACCTCAACAAACAACATCTATTATACAATAATTACCACTCATCTTCAACTTCTGTTTTATTTTTTTCGGCTTCGTCAGATATTTTTCCTTGAACATTAACATTTTTAGGGGTACATAAATAAATACCAACACCTATTTTTTGCATAGTTCCGCCTATAGCATAAATACAACCGCTTAAAAAGTCAATTATTCTTTTGGCTTGGTCAGAAGTTACACGCTTTAAATTAACTACTACACTGTTACGATTTTTTAAATGATCAGCGATGGCTTGAGATTCAGAATAGGCACGGGGTTCTAAAAGAATCATTTTATTGCCACTTTTATCAGCTTCTGCAATAGCATCGGCTTCTGATATATTATAAAATTCATCTTCAGTGCCAGTTAAAATATCTTCATCATCGGGGTCTTTAAAAATATTTTTGATTTTATTAAATGCCATAAGCACTCCTCCTATTTTTATTTTAGCAAATTAATTAGAAATTTGCAACTAACTTTAAAAAAGCAAAAATGTTCTAAATTACAGATATTCCATAACTCGAACATCTTTGGCAAGTTTTTCAATTAAAGATTTAGGCTCGTATTTGTTAAATATTTCAACAAAATTACTATTATCCATTAAGAACATGTCATGGTAATTGATGAATATTTCACAGAGATTGGTAACACCAATATTATTTAGATATTCAAGATTTTTAATTACAAGTTTTTTATGAGCTTCTAATTCTTTTAATAAAGCACTTGTTGAGTTTTCTTTTAAAGCTTCAATGTCATTTTTACCAAAACCGAATTTTTCTAAAAATTTCATGCAGCTAATCCCCTTTCAATGTTTTCTTCTGGAAAGAGCGCTAAAATTTCACTCGCATTATTATCAGGTACAGCGATTGGACAGTTAAGAATGGCATTTTCAATCAGATGATGTATTCCTTTGGTATGATATTCTTTATTATCGCTTGCAACAACTTCAGGGATAGTCTCAATTATATTATCAATGATATATTTTAACATTCCATCATCACAAGTCTTTTTGTATTCTTCTAAGATGTTTACTAATTCTCTTTTAATACTTTCGTCTTCAACATCGAAATTATTAGGGCTTGTGGGACTAGGTGATGGCGCGGGTTCACTTACCTCGGGAGTGCTATTTGGAAGAACTTGAGTTTCAGACTTTTGCCCAGGATATAGAAAGCTTGCAAAAGTATTATCAGGATTTAAGAAAGGTTGGTTATTATCATGACAATTCTTAACACGCTCCACAAATTCTTTAGTAAAAACGATATAACTTAAGTTAGCTTGAAAAATATCTTTTAGGCCCATTTCATCAATTAAGATAAGACTATTTTTGATGAAAGATAGCTCTCTTGCATTAACAGTGAACATTTTTAGGAAATCACCAGGGACATCATTTAAGTTATAACCATGAGTTTCAAAGGTTTCTTTAGCGTCACTAGCAATTGTGGCAAGGGCACGGGCACCTAAAAAATAATTATTATTTACTCCTTCTTTAGTATTGATGATTGTTCCATCTTTAAATTTCATTTTCATTTTTAAACCTCCTAATATGCCATGAGTGGGACTTTTTTAGGCTCTAAGCCGCTATTTTGTAAAAGAATGATTGCTTTATCTAAGCCTCGATAGTCATATTTAGTTAGGACTGTTGGGTTAAGATAGATATCGAGAGCACTTTTGCCAATTCTAAGTAAACGGTCAACTTTAGCTTCAAGTTCTTTATCATAGAGAAGACTTATGTTGTCAACGAATATGTCAAGACTTAGGTCATTATTTTTAAAGATGGCAACATTACGACGAATGACTTTTTCATTAAAGTGTTCAAGAATATTTTCGAGGTCAGTACTGGTGTAATCAAAATAATCAAGACCTATTTCATTAAACAAATCAATTAAGTCTTCTTTATCAAAATTTTTTTCAGGAGAGACTTCTTTTTCTTCAGGTTTGGTTTCGATTACTTCGGTTGGTTCTGGGTCAGCAATCGGCGCAGTTAGAGTTTTCTCAGCAGGAGTTACATCTTGTTCGGCGCTCTCTTCAAGTTTTTCTTCTTCAAAGTCTTTAGCATCATCTTGATTTTTAGCTTCTTTCATGACTTCTTTGATAGATTTTTTTTCACTTTCTTTTAAACGAGTATCATAGTCAAATAAAGCATCTTCAGGGAACATAAGAATCTTAGCAGCTTCTCTTGTTTCTTCGGCGGTAAAATCAAACTGTTCTAAAAGATTAGTGATAGAATCACGAGTAATATTAATATTGCCAGCTAGAGCAAGGTCAAAATATTCATTTAATTTTTCTTGATTAGCAATAGCTGTATCTTTTCTAATACCTAACTCTTCAATTTTGGTGATAGCACTATTCATTTCTTCTTCAACTTTAACAAGTTCTTCTTCACTACTAGCAATTTCATTATTGACACTTTCGATTGTCTCTGGTAGTTTCTCATTTAGTTTCTTGGTTAAAGCCTCAGGGTCAAAATTTATAGCTAAACGGTCAATAACTGTTTCAAAAGATTTTTTATCAATGCCATTTAAAACATCAATTAAATTCTTACCTTGTTCATTTAGTTCTTTGCTATCATTTTTAAGGTCAGCTATCTTACTTTGAAGCGCGCTCTTCTCTTTAGTTGTACGTTCTTTTGTTTCTTCGGCAAGTATCCGAGCACTTTCCATTTCCTTTAGGACCACACTATCACTGCCACGTAAATTATATAATTTATCTAGAAGTTTAGATACTTCTAAGGACGATGTCTTCATGTTATTCCACTCCCTATTCTATAAATTATTATAGCAAAGAAAACGTTATAAGTAAATAATAAATAAATTTTTTTTAATTATTATAGTAAAGAAGTGGTCAAAAGAAAAAATATGGGTTGGGAAAATGGTTTATTTTATTCATAGTTTAGTCAAAGAAAAAAGCTGGAGAAATTTTTCATTCTACAGCCTTAGAATTTAGAATATATCCAAATATAACATAACAATCAAAGATTAATAATTTGTAATACGTTGCTTATGGGAGTTACAAAAGGGTTTTACTGTAATAAAATATTACAGTAAAATTTAATTATTTAGTTTATAATTTATGATTAGTTGTATTTTCTTGAACTTTAAAATGGGCACTATATTGAGCTAAAGCATTATCCCAAATATGAGCAACGTTATCTCTCTGTGTTAATTCTTCAAAAGATTTATTTTTTCTGTCTACTGCAAAATTATACATATTCATTATACCATTATTTAATAAATATTCAATTTGTTGATTATCGAATTGTAATCCTGTGGGATTATGTACTGGAGAAAAAGTTGGATTTGGAATAAAAGAATCATTTTCTGCTAAATATACCCCAAATATTAGTTCAGAACTTAGTTGCGATATTTTTCCATGTTCTCCAGAATTTTGCAGTGGTTTCCATATGGGTAATGGTATTTGTTGCAATTGTCCGTTTAATGTTCTAGGTGTTAAGTAATATTTAGGAATTTTTATAACAAAAACTGCATTACCTTTTGTGCCAACATATTCTTTCATTTTTTGTCCTAATTCACCGTCGCTAACTTTCATTGGCCACATAGTAGATAGCATATCATTGCCACGATAATTTATTAATCCATTGTCAAATATTTCATTAATCAAGGATGAATCAGTTATTGTAGTACCATGAAAGAAATAAGAAAATTCATCATTATTCATTATTATCACTCTCCATAGAAATTATATTGTTTAGTGTATTGTTTAATATTTTGTCAATCTTTTCTATTTTTAATATTTTTTTTAATTCTTTTAATGTAGTTTCATTTTCTTTGATAGACATTTCATAATCAATTTTATTAATAACTATATCAACATAGTTATATCTATTAAAATCAAAATAATCTTTTTTATAATGACTTTCATTATATAGATAATTATTATCATTTTGAATACTATTAATCAAATCTTTTAATTTTTGGGTATCATTTTCTTTTAAAACAAATGGAGTTGAAACATTAATTTTAGATAAAATATTGCCATTGAAATCATCATTATTGCAGAATGTTTTTATAGAATTAGAAATACATAGATTTTCTTCTATTTCAAAGGAATATTTTTCTTCAAATATACTTCCTACACTGATATCACCATTATAGTGTCTATTTGAAATTTCAATTTTTAGCATAATCTACATTCTCCCTTCTTTATAATTATACCATTTTTGTTATTTTTTTTCTTTTAGTTTAATAACATTTTACAAAAAAAGTTAAAATTTATAGTATAACAGAATATGGGAAGGCACCACGAAACTTTAAAACACTTATAAAATAAGAATTTCTATTGTTTTTTAGGTACACCATCAATCATTTTTGCACTTACAAAAAAACCCTTTTACTATATTTTAGGGTTCTAATTTCTTAATTGTTATTTTAACTATAATTTATAAGGTTTTACTTTTATTCTGCCACTCTTGTTTATTTAGTTTTTAGAGAAACAAATCATAGCGATGAAGCCGACTATTAAGAGACCGAAAACTGAGAAAACAATAATAGTTACAGTTTTGTTAGCTTCGGGAAATAAGTCTTCTAAGGTCTCGCCTACATATTTGGTACCATTATTTTTTTTAATAATTTCTTTAACAACATCTTTATAGTTACCCTCTTCTTGGTATTTCTTAGCTTTTTCTAAGATAGCCTCGAAAGTTTGGGCACCAGCATAACCAACGGTATTTTCTTCACCAACAACGAAGAAAGGAACACTTCCCACGTCATCTTCTGTGAGATTGAAAGATTTTTGAATTTCGACCATTAAGTTAGAATTATCTTTATTTTTAAAGACTTCGTATGAGACAAAATCAATGTCTCCAAGTTTATCACGATTTTTTTCGAGATAATTCATAAATTCTTCACAATGACTACAATTATATCCTCGGAAAAGATAAATAGTTACCTTTTCTTTAGCCGCAACGTTATTAGGCATTAATAATAAAGCACAAATGGCAATAATAGTTAATAAAATTTTTTTCATTTTCTAAACACTTCCTGTTATTTATTATAACAAAGGTAGATAAACAAGTAAAGTATAAATTGGAAGTTAGTTTGAAGATTGGCTCGTATATAATTTGTAATATTCACCTTTTTGGGCCATTAATTTTTGATGAGTCCCCTCTTCATAGTTGGTGTGGTCTTTAATGAGGACGATTTTATCACATTTTTTGATGGTTGACAAACGATGAGCGACCATAATAGTTGTACGATTTTTAGTAATGATATCGAGGGCTTTGGTGATTTTATTCTCGGTTTTTAAGTCGATGTTGCTCGTTGCTTCATCAAGAATTAAAATTTTGGGATTTTGAAGCATGATACGGGCCATGCATAAGAGTTGGCGTTCACCAGTCGAGAGAGATGAGGCGTTATTTTGTAGAATGGTGGCGTACCCTTGGGGAAGTTTCATGATGATATCATGAGCGTCTAAGAGTTTACAGATTTTTTCGACTTCAGGAAGAGGAATTTTTTTATCTAAGATGAGATTGTCATAGACACTGCGTTCAAATAAGTAGTTATCTTGGAGCATCATACTTATGTTAGAGCGAATATGGCTTAGTTTAATATCTAAAATATTTGTGTCATCGATTAAGATAGCACCAGAGGTAACATCATAAAATCTCGTTAAGAGGCTTAAAATGGTGGATTTACCAGAGCCCGTGGCACCAACAATGCCGACTTTTTCGCCTGCTTTTATCTCGAGGTTTAAATTTTTTAAGACTGGAGTTTTGGAGTCATAGCTAAAAGTGACATTGGCTAGTTTGATGTGGCCTTTGATTTCTGGGGTTAGAGCTTTAGGGTGATCAGTTATGGAAATTGGTTCATCTAAGAGTTCAAAGATGCGTTCTAAGTAAGTGCTAGCATCTATTAAGTCACTATAACTAGTAGATAAGTAGCTTATTGGTTCCCAAAAACGGGAAGAATAAGAGTCGATGGCAATAATAACACCGAGGCTAATACCGGGATATAAGAAGCGAAGACCGATGAAGTATATTAAAGCCATACTGATGCCATCTAAGACGCTAGATAAAGACCAGTTTATGTTATTAAGGTAGAGAGATTTACTAATTACTTTTAGTTTTTCACGTTCAAGTCCGCGCAGAATTTTTTCATTTTTTTGTTCACGATTAAAAGACTGAGTGATGCGGATACCATTAATACTCTCATTTAAGTAAGCATTAACGTTAGAGTTTTTATCGTTTACTAATTGTTGGTATTTACGTCTTAAGGGAGATATTAGTAAGAGGACAACGATTAAGATGAGGCTAAGAGTGAGACTGATAAATGATAAAGGAATATTGGTTGTAAACATGAAGATAAGGCAGAAGATGAGGTTTATAACATCCAAGATAGTTTCAACTAAGACATAACAAATTATACCTGAGGCATCATCAGGATAAGATGTCGCCCGAGTGTAGATTTTGCCATGACTTTTAGTATCGTAATAAGTATTAGGTAAGTATTGGAGTTTTTGGAAGATGGCTATTTTTAGGTCACTTGCAACACTCGCCATAATCATGTAGAG
>CANOGG010000048.1 GCA_947565485.1 uncultured Mycoplasma sp.
ATTTACGACTGGTCTGACACCAGGAGAAGTGCTATTCACAGGTCCAGTGTAGTATATGCAACCATCATTCCAAATAATGAATACGTTAGGACTATAATCATCAGTATACTGAGGCGTCATGGTCCAGTAATAACTTTTTGTATACAAATATGATTTTTTGTTCGTTGTTGGATAAGACACCATACCTCCCATACTTACTTCATCTGCGGTGATTAAGCCTACTGGTGTCTTGAATATATCATTTCCATCTGTACACAATAAACTTGGTGATTTATTATTTTCTAATCTGTTATACGCTGCATATTTTGTTTCTGTTTCTCCTGTTCCACTTCCACTATGTGGTGTTCTATCATTACAGAATCCTGCATTTAAGTCTATCTTTCCTGAATATTCAGTACTCTTTGCAAGTGTCCCATTATACCATCCATATAGCGTTGTCTTATCTGTTGAACTTTCTGTTCCAAGTATTGTTGAGTTTGTTCCTGTTCCATGAACTTGACCTGATGTATACTTGAATCCTACATACATATTATCATATCGACTTGAATTGAACGCTTTTGTTCCTATTTGTGTTCCAACACCTGTTGTTGCTGGTGAAGTAGTCGTATTTGAGCTTGTTCCTGCATATATCATTCTAAGTGAACCATTACTGTTATTTCGAATAATACGCCACCAAATATAGTTAGAACCATCACGTCCAAATACCACCCAGTTATTATCTACATTTCCTCTAAAATATTTTATTAGCTGATTTCCTCCTGAGTAATCACCTTTTGTCCAAGTATAAATGCCATCGCCCTCTATTCCTGCAAAAATCGAATCATCGGTTGTTGTTCCGTTTAGTTCTGCAAGTATAGTACTTAATGGTGTTGGTTCCATTTTGGTTTTTTGTATTATTGTTGTTGTTGAGCAATTTTCTTCTTCATCACACACTTTGATATCATAAATATAACTTGTATTTGGTGTTAATCCTGTTAAGGAATGAGTACAACTATTTTGGCTAGCGCATTTAGCTGGACTCCATTCGCTTGAAGTGCTAAGTTTAAAGTAATATCCTGCTATTTCTATGTTGTCTGTTGCTTCAACATATAAGTCTAGACTGGTTTTCTCGACGTTTCGGGCTTCATGAATGCCTATTACTGGAGGTTCTGTATCTTTTATTTTATCAAAATATAGGTAACATTTTGTACCTGTGGTAGTTAACTTAGAAAAACTTACTTCGCCATTTTCATAGATGATTGTGATGTTGGTGTCGGCGACTCCCTTTATTTCACATCTTGTTTTAGTATTGTCAGTGTTTAGTGTATAGCCGCTAGTTGGTATTTTTCCATCGTTAACAGGTTTATATATATATTATCACTATCTTCTAGGTAGACTGATACTAGATTTAAGTCAGCTTGTTTATAGTTAACTGTACCTCTCGCAATACTAATACTTTTACTACCTCTATATTTAGCTAAACACCGCATAATATTGTAATAAATGTTGATAATATTAAAGTAATCAACAATATTATTTTCTTATTATCATTTTTCCTTAATGTCTTAATATTCATGGTAAATATACCTGGTGTGTAAGTTCATTTATCAAGGCATGTAAAAAAATATTTGTCTTGCGACCAATTTCCAAACTCTCTATCATAATTTTTTATCTTTCCTCTCTTTCATTTTCAATAAATTAGAAATTTCTACTTTATACTTCTATTATAATTTGTATTAATATTAAAGTCAAGAAAAATCGCATTATTGGATGCATGTAATTTGTTAAAGGTGGGAGACATGAGAAAATTATTTTGGTGATAAAAATGATGTATTCTAAACAATTAAAAATTTTAAAAGAGAGGGAAAATTTAAGTCAGCAGAAAATAGCTAATATTATTGGTATTGAAAGAGGGATATATAGTTTATATGAAACAGAAAAAAGAATAATACCATTAAAACATTTAGTAACGTTGTGTAATTTTTTTGGGGTGTCATTGGACTTTATGTTTGATTTTACTAGTACTGAAGAATATGAAAATACAAGACAAGAAGTTGATAGGCATATTTCAGGAGAAAGATTAAAAAATATTCGGAAAAGTAATAAATTTACGCAAGAAAAGTTTGCAGAACTTTGGAATTTAAGAGATACAACGGTTTCAGCTTATGAAAAAGGGAAGTTAATTATTTCTACTCCCTTTCTTTATTATATATGTAAGAATTATGGGATAAGTGCAGATTATTTGCTGGGGAGAACTGATACCCCTGTTTATTTAGAAGGTTTTAAAAAATAATAGTAGATAGTCTATTACTAAATACTTATTTAAAATTTTAGAAAATGGGGTTATAATGTTGGTAATGGGTTAATCTAACACGTTATATTATCTTAAACTTTTTCGTATATTGCTAGTAGCACTGCGGCCGTGTTCATTGTGCATCAGTCTGGCTACCTCAGCAACACCAACGTGGAAAACACTAACATTGGTGTGCGCCCAATATTCCTTTAAACTTAAAATTAACGATTAAGGTTGTTAGTTAAAGAATTGGAATACAAGATTAGTCCTTAAGAATACTTCTTTAAACATATGGCACTGATGTTTATCAGCTTGTATGAATAAACTATAACAGTGTTTTTTTGATTTGTTAGTATTTAAAAAGGACAGAAATTAATCTATCCATAATTTTAAAGTAATTTAGGTTCCTTCGACGACAAAGGGAGTTGAAGCTTCACCATTTCCAGAAATAAATATTGTATCAGCTTTTAAATTTATGACTGGTCTAACATTCATTTGTTGATAAGTTTCATACATTTTTAAATGACCATTAGATACAAAGAACATTTTAGCTTTACTAAGCCAAAACTCATTTGGAGTCATTGTCCAGTAAGAATCATAAATATATAAGTATGAAGCTGTATTTTCTATTGTTTCACTTCCTCCTGAATTATATACTATACCGCCCATATTTACTTCATCCGCAGTTATTAAACCAACGGGAACCTTGAATATATCATCGGTACTTGTACATAACAAGCTGGGACTAGCGGCATTAAGTGTGCCCACTCTAGATATTGCAGCATAACTTGTTCTTTCTGTACCAATTCCTGTTCCTCGGTCTCCTGGAGTTCTATCATTACAGAAGCCAGCATCTATATCTATATAATTAGTGTAATTTGTTTTTAATTTGGCATTATACCAGCCATACAATGTTGTTGTGTCTGTCGAAGTTTCTGTTCCGAGTATTGTTGAGTTAGTTCCATTTCCATGGGCATTACCATTTGTATATTTGAAGCCTACATACATATTATTATCAGTACTTGTATTGAAAGATTTTCTTCCTATGGCAGTTCCACTTCCAGTTGCCGCGGGCGCACTCGTCTTACTAGAACTTAAACCAGCGTATATCATTCTTAATGAGCCATTGGAGTTATTTCTGATAATGCGCCACCAAATATATTGATTACCATCTTTGCCAAAGACTACCCAGTTGTTATTGACATTTCCTCTAAAATATTTAATTGGTTGGTCGCCACCTGAATAGTCGCCTTTAGTCCAGGTATAGATGCCATCACCCTCTATTCCTGCAAACATATTATCATCAGTAGGCTTTCCATCTGGTATTTTATCCGCGGCATTCACTATCTTGTCAAAAAAAACATAGCACTTAACACCACCTGTTGTTAACTTTGAAAAAGATAAACCTCCATTCTCATAAGTGATTGTAATATCAGCAAGACTACCATCTTTATTCTTGCATCTTGTCTTAGTTGTATCCTCATTTAGAACATAACCACTTTCAGGAACATCACTTGCAAGCGCGTATTCACCAGGACGATTATACTTGATAGTACCTTTGGCAATATTTATACTGTTAGTACTTCGATATTTAGCTAAGCTTAAAGATAGTATTAATACACTAAATAAGGCAATACTAACTAATATACCTATTGCTATTTTTTTAAAACTTCCATTATTTAAAGTTTCAAAATTCATTTTTTATACCTCCTATTAATTTTGAGGTATAATAAAAAAAACTTACTTTTCCATAATTTATAAACTCAGACGTCCTAGTTTATAAATTTATTATACATTATTTTACATTTATTTGCAATATAAATATCAGTATATATCTTTTATTATTGTTATATATCTTAAAATATATTATAAATTTAATATTTATGAGAATATCAACTTGGTGGAAAGTATGATTTTTGATAAAAGATTAAAAGTTTTAAAAGTTGAGAATGATAAGAGTACAAAGGAGATTGCTGATTTTCTAGGAATACATAATACACTATATTCGAGATACGAAAAAGAGCTGCAGACGTTACCTTTAAAACATGTGATTGCTTTAAGTAATTATTATAATGTTTCAATAGACTTTATGTTTGGTTTAACAAAGATAAAACAGTATAAAAATAATAGGGGAAAGATTGATTTAAAAAATGTTGGTAAGCGTTTAAAAGTATTTAGAATTGTTAATGATTTGACCCAAACGCAATTAGCATTATTTCTTAATTGTTCGCAATCTAATATTGTTAGCTATGAAAAAGGTACTTGTCTTATTTCAACAGATTATTTATATGCAATAGCAAAGAAATATGGGATAAGTGCTGATTATCTTTTAGGTCGTATTGGTGAGCCAGTATATTGGAGTTAGGAAGGGTCGAATTTTGGCGAACTTTTTTTCTTGACTCTAAAGTTCTTTTGGGTTTACACTAGGTTTAGGAAGTGAGAAGTATAAGCACTTTTTTTCAGGAGGAAACTGTGATGAACAAGAGAATAGAAAAATTTATCAAAGAACATACGGATAGTGAGGGTTTGATTTTTATTAAAGCAACGAATGATATTCTTTTTAAGCCTTTGTTTGGTTATAAAGGTAACGAGTGTTTTTTAGAAGATTTCTTAGAAGCTTATTATGAATTAGAACCTGGTTATTTAAGAGGAAGATTAGTAATTAATTATGAGTTTTATCTAGATAAAGATAATTATTTTTCAAAAGATAATCGATGTGACTTATGGGTAAAGTTTGATGATTATACGATAGATTTGGAGATGTATAGCAGGTTCTATTTGATTGATTTAATTAAGAGTGATTTGTATATCATGAGACTTTTTACAGGACAATTTGTAATTGGAGATAAATTGAAGTTAGATGGTATAAATATGATAGGCCAGATAAATATTATAGGAGAATATAAACTCACTGATGAATGATTGGTTGAAAAGTTATTGTAATAATGAGGGGTATGATGTAGTTAGAAACTATAGTTTTTGGGCGAGAGAGTCAGGACGAGAAGATGGATACGAAGATGGAATGTTAACGGCGGCAAAAAAATGGCTAGTAAAAATATGCCTATTAAAGAAATCTGTGATATAACATGTTTATCTAAAAAAGAGTTAGAAAATTTAAGTAAATGATTTTATCTAGATAAAAGAAAAAGCCTTCCTTTGGGGGAGACTTAGTTATTTTTATAGACTAATAATTGGTCAGGTAAAAGATATATAGTTCGGTTGTATTTTAAGATTTGGTCAGTATTAGTTCTAAAAGCATCAGACACACCTTTTAGAGTATCACCTTCGGCAGTTATGTAGTAACTATAACCATTTTTAGGTATCATGAGTTCTTGACCAGGATAAATGTATTCATTATCTTTGATGCCATTTATAGCTGATAGTAATTTGGGGTTGATATTATATTTACGGGATATCTCATAAATATTATCGCCCTTTTCAATTGTATAATAAGTAAAATAGGTTTCTTCCATCTTTATCACTCCTATTATAGGATATGATAAAAGCACAAATTGGTTAATGGATATATATCATATTTTCATAGTTGAAGTTCCAGTCAAAATAAGTTAAGAGAAGTTCTTCGCCTGTTTCAGGGTTAAAGTGATAAAGAGAATCATTTTTAAGGTAAAAGATATCTTGGTTAGTAGTTTTAATTATCTGTTTAACATTATTAGAAATGAAAGTAGTTATATCTTTGTATTTTATAGATAGAGTATTGTTTTCATAGATGTAATGGAAATTGCTTTTTAAATTAAATGTTGTTGGTTTATTAATTAAAGTTTTGATATTCTTTTTTTGCCATTCGCCATTTTCGATAATGCGAGGTTTAAATTTGTTTATTTTGCCATTTTTAGAATTTAATTCATACATAGTGCTAGCTTTATTATCAACAATATAGAGATTATTTTTTTCATTACCAATAAAGTAAGAGTCGAAATAAATACTCCGGTCGATATCATGTTTTTTTAAGTTGCCATTTTTATAATTAATGGTATAAAATCGGTTAAAAGTATAATTAGAATCATAGTCAGCGATTACTAAATAATCTTTAGTGTACCCGACAAGATTAATGGTGTATAATTCGCGGTCAAAGATTTTTATTTTTTTATTTTCTTTATTACTTAAATAGTTAAAGCCATTATAACTCCAAATTAAATAAGTATAGTCGTTATTATAAATTTTGATATCGTTAAAAGATCCTATTTCTTTCCTTTTAGAGAGTGTTTGGTATTTTTCAGGGAGTTTGTTTTTTAAAGCACTCTTAACTTTAGAAAAGTGAATTATTTTTTGATTTTCATAACAAAGGGGAATTAATTCCATTTTAGAAGATTCAGGAATAAGACAGAAATCATTATCTTCATTTATAATTTTAAGGTCTTCGACGTAGCCCCGATGTTGTTTATATTTATTTTCAGTTAAATAATCAAGGATGATATCATTATATTGGAAAGTAAAATAATAATTTTTATTTTCTTTGTCGTAAGTCTCCTTTATTGTTACATCTTTGATGGTATATTCTTTGGTGTAGTTTTTAGCGGAGAGTATAAATAGCAAAAAAAGCAAAAAACATATTGCTAGAGTTGCTTGAAATATGGTTATTTTTTTCATATTACATCCTTTTTTCTTTTTATTCTTAATCGTTATTTAGTTCGCGAGCATATTTTTTCTTTTCTTCCATCATGAATTCAGTTATTTCAGTTTCGATTTCTCTTAGAGAGTCTTTAGAAAGGTTGGTTATGACAACTTCTTCTTTTACGGTATCAATAGTTATTTTTCCCCAAATAAGGCCTTGGTAAACTTGCATATCATTATATAAGTCAGGAGTGATACTACTTAGGAAGTAGCCCCATACTACTCTTTTTTGACCGATTAAAATACGCTTGTTAGTTATAGCAATGATTGCCGTGGAAGTTAAATCGTAGAATTTATCATTTTTTTGACCAGCAAAAGCATATCTTATGCGTTCACCAGGGTTTAGATGTTGTTCGATTACTTCCGCATGTTTTTTTAGACGCCACCAAGTTACGCCACCTTTGAATTTCTTTTTATATAAAGTTACATGATCATAAACTTGACCCATAAATTAATCACCTATTATTATTTTATAATAAATTGGCTAGCTTTACAAGTTTTTAAGTATTAAAAAATTGTCATAATTCTTGGAAATTGATTTTATCTTCTAATTTGTAGAGATATTGGACGGCATTTTCAAGGAAGAAATAATGAGGAATGTAGAAGAGTAAAAAGATAATGCCTAAAAAGAAGGGAATTAGAAAAATATAAGATATGAGGCCTAGAGCAAGAAAGACAAGGATTACTAAACAATAAGTTATGGTTACAAGAAGATGGATTAAACGTTCGTGGGAGAAGTAGAGAATCTTTTGATGGAGGTCCTTTTTTTCAGCAGAGGTAAACTTGTGGTGGCGTTCTATTTTTTCTTCAATAGTTTTTAAATATTCTTCAATATACTTGCGCATTGTTATTATCACCATTATTATTGTACCAAATTTCTAACGAAAAGTCTTCTATTTTAAATCAAAATGCAGGATAAAAGTATAGTTTAAGTTAAAAACAGAAAAGAAGCCTGATAACAAAAGACATCTTTCATTCTGACCGAGGAAGTCAGTATACATCTAAGGATTTTGAGAAGTTAT
>CANOGG010000049.1 GCA_947565485.1 uncultured Mycoplasma sp.
ATAAGCTATACTTTCTTTACTCTTTATATTAAAATTATAACTTTTAAATTTCTACTAGTCAATAATTTGGCGACGATATTACATCCAATAATATTAATTAAAACTTAATCATATTAAGAATATTCCCTGTAAATAAAAGAAAAAAGAGATATTCTTGTATATCTATTTGCTATACAATTAATTTACATTTTACTATGCTTATTTGTAGTATGTTTCATATTACACTAAAATTTTTTGAAAAAATAGCGATTTGGTCCCTAATTCAACAAATTTTGGCTTAACATGTGTAGCATGGTGGAGGCATTTTCTTGTTAAAAAAAGGAAAAAAATTAAAAGAAAGGAGGATACAATCATAAACAATTTATTTAAAGGTACTATTTATGATAGGTATTTTAAGTTATTCTTTAAGTTTAAACCTGCTTTAGAAGATTTTATAAACTCTTATTATAAGTTTATTGGTGAAGATAAAAGATTTGGTTTTGCTGATGTTACTTATCAAGCTTTAATTACATCGGATAACTTTAAGGCTCGTGATATGTTCGCCGATATTAGATGTACCCTTGATAATGGTGAGATTATCTTACTTGAAGCCTACACCAGCTTTACCAAAGAAGAATATAACAAAAGTTATAGCTATACAAGCCGTACTTATGCTAATCAACTAGAGTACTTAGGAGAAAATTCTTATAGTGATATGAAAAAAGTAAGCTGTCTTAATATCATGTCCGTTAATTTCCGGAATATCAATAATTATCTTATTAATCGCTATCTCCCCAGACATCAAATCACCGGGAAAATAATTGACGATGGTAATATCGAGATGATTTTAGTTAGACTTGACAAAGCAAAAGATTATCTGGTAAAATTTAAACATGAAGAAAGATTTATTCGTTGGTTAAGATTACTTAATGCTACATCTATTAAAGAAATGGAAGAAATAGGAAGGAATGATGTAATTATGGAACAATCCATTGGTTTTCTTAAATGGTACAGACAAGAATACGATAGTTTCGAAAAAGAAATGCATGAACGTGAACAACGCGGTATCAGACTTGGTGAGCAACGTGGTGAACTTCTTGGCGAGAAAAAAGGCGTTAAGAAAACCCAACTTAAAACTGCCAAAAAAATGCTCGACTGTAATATGGATATACCTACTATTATGAAAATAACGGGTCTATCCCAAAAGAAAATATTACAACTTAAAGGATAACAAAACAAATATCCAAAACTTTCTAAAATAGCAATTTAGAAAGTTTTTATTTTTTGTAAAATTTTAAAAACATAGGCCACTAAGACCTATGAAAAGTGTTTTTTTAATATACATATGCAGGACAAACAATATCTTTCACATTATTACTCTCATCTAAATACTTACAATTACAAGTAGAACCACCATCAACATCACAAACACAATCATAAGCTTTAGCACAGTTTACCCCATCATTTTCTCCTCCAATCGCCCCACTTGATTTCAACATTGCTTTTAATTCCACTACCATTTCTTCAAATGGAGTTCCCTTAAGATTCTTATCCAAATTATCCAAAATTAAGTTTACATCATCAATACTTAATTCCTCTATTCCAACGCTGTCTTTTGTATCAAATGCCTCCAACATCCCCTTTTCAAAATCAATACCCATATTTCCTTCAAACTTATAATTTTCTTCATCAACAATAACATCAAACTTTATACTCATTTCACTACTAATCTTACTATCTGTCATATTCGTATTTTTAATGCCAACTTCTGCACTTCCCTTGAATTCATTTAAAACATTTATTCTAATCTCCAACTTAAACTCTTTATCTAATTTATAACTCTTAAGACCTATCATTTCTGCCCCTCCAGAAAATATACTTACATCATCAAAATCTTTTTGCCTATCAATAACTATTTGTGTTCCTTGAAAATCAAAAATCAATTTTTTCCCATTAGTAAATGTTAAAACTTTTTCATTATTAGTTACCAAATCCCCTGCAACTATCTTATCTTTACTATCAATATATAAAGAAATTATTCCCTCATCAGCATCACTATAATTATCAACCTCTATCCCAGAAGCTATCTGTTTAATATTTGCACTAATCATATTCTTATCTTTACCACTATTATCAGCCAAGAATTTAATTATTATTTCATCATCTGCTATCCTCTCCAAAATATACTTTAAAGTTCGCACTTGATTTTCTTTATCTAAATTATAACTTACTTTCTTTACTTTAATTTTTACTCCATCAACACTTATTTCCTCATCTTTAACCGTAAACTTATTCTTATCAAAAGAACCTAAAATAATATCCTTAACTCTTCCGACTACTTTTTCTAATTCTTGCATATCCAAAGTAGCCCCACTACTTCCAAAATTATCTTCAATTTCATTTTTTAAGTCATCTAAATCTAATTCTCTAAATAAATCAATTTTTCCTAAATTTAAAACCTTACTAAAACTCTTTAAACTTCTCAAATATAAATTTCCGTTAGTTTGTAAAAGAAACGCATCTAATAGTTCTCTTCCGCTCTTCCCTAAACTACCCTTTAATGCTATTTTCCTATTCTTGTAATCTACTCCCCCTCTAAAATTATATTCATAACCTGAATATGGTGCCAATTCCTCAATATTTGTCTCCATATTCGCTTTTATCCCAAGAGTAAAAGGCTCATTAAAAGGATTTACCTTAAATATTTGATTACCCGTACTATTACCAACGTTTTTTAACCCACTCTCTAAAACCCCATACAAATCATTTATAGCATTTTGATAAACTTTAACAGGGTTTACCTTCTTACTATTAAAATACCAAAAAGCCACTCCACCAAGTGCTACTATCAAAAACAATAGTATCAAAAGAACAACGACTCTTCCTCCACCTTTTTTCTTCTTCTCTTCTTCCGAACTCACTCCCCCACTTTGCACAGGTCCTTGCATCCCCACTGGTGGATTAACTTCATTTATAACCATCCCTGTATTTCCATTATTCATATTCTCATTCACTCTAATCACTTCCCATTTCTAATATCCATTATATCAAAAATATATATCCATTACTAGCACTTTAAGAAAAAAATGGTGCCTACACACCACTAAACATTTCTTTTAAACCAAATCTCTCTAAAATTTTCTCAAAATTACTATATATCTTATTTACCTCATCTTTACTTATCTCATTTATATTTACACTATTATTAGTTTTTAATGTATCAAAATTAGCTTTCTCCATACTATAACTTCCCTTTAACTCCAAATTCAACTCATGTCCTAACAATGAAACCTCTAAACTAAAATTATAATCACCAGACCCTTTATTCTTATTAGTCTTCACATTTTTAAGTTCTAAAGCCCCATTTACTAAAACTCCCTCAACATTAGCCTTAAACTCTAATTTTGCCTCTTCATCTTTATATATTTTAATACTTACCTGTTCTATACCATTCTCTTCAAAACTTAAAGTAATATCATCCTCTTCTTCCCACCATGAAACTTCAATATCTGAACTAACTATCGCTCCACTAACCAAATCATCAATCATCTCAAAATGCATAATCTCTTCATTATCTACTAGAAATGCGCTTGCAACGACATTATTAAACTTATCCGCATAAAGCACCATCTCTATTTCTGCCATACTATCCTTTGATTCATAATTATTTAACTCTTCTAATACACTCTCTAATTTCTCCCTAATCTCACTTTCCTTATAACCACTAATATTAGATAAAGAACTTATAAACTTATTATCTTTAACTATATGATTAATCATATACTTACTTGTATTTAATGCACATTCTTCATCAATCGTATAAATAACTTTTTTAACTCTCATCTCTTTATCTCTAACACTTATCTTATCATTCATCATACTTAACTTCTTATCATCGAGTGACTCAATCAAATAATTTTTTGACTTCTTCAAAATATAATCTATGCTCTTCTTATCAAATGTTACCTTACTTGTTACCTGTTCCATCACTTCATCAAACTTTAATTCTTCTTTAAAATCAAAATCACCTAAAAGAACAACTTTATCAAACACTTCTAAACATTCCACATATGCTTTTTTATCAACGAGTGACATCAAAAAATTAACTATTTTTTTATTCTTATCATTCACTCCCAAACCAAAATTCATTTTCTCCTCTTTAAGATTAAGTCCCAAATCTAAATTATAATTAACTCCCGAAAATTTCTCTAAAGCCGGAATATTACTTGTAAGTGTCGTATCCGCCTTTATTACGACTGACTCACTTAATAAGTCTAATCCCATCGCTTTATTATCATCAATCTTATCTAAACTTTTACTTAACTTACTATAAACATCATTAATTGCATTCTTATAAACTGTTAAAGGATTAGCATTAATCTTATTCCATCCCACGAATAAACCAATCGCAATTGCTCCTACTAATAAAATACCCACCACAATAATTTTACTTTTATTTTTCTTATTAATCATTCTCTTAGTCAAAATTTCCTGTTCTAATTCATCATTTCGTACTGTATCCATTCCCTCTACTTCCAACATATCTTTATCTTTTTTCACAAGCCTTCACTCCTCACTAATTTATACTCCTATTCTAACAAAAAAATACCTTTTTGCCTATATCTTTTTATCTTCTTGACATTTCCTTTTCTTCAATTACCATCTCTTCTTCTTGATGTATTATTGTTAAAACCACCTGATTAAGTTCCATCATCCTCTCATTAAGTCTATCTCTTATCTCTTCTAATTCTCCTAAAACACTTTGAACTTTTAATCTCTCTTCTCTAAGGTTTCCTTCCTCCAAAAATATTTGCCTAAGATTCTCCCACTCTTGATTTTTCTCTTCATCCCTCTTTACTTCTCGTATTTCCTTTACTATATCATGATATCTAACCAAAAAATATCCTACTCCAAAAACCCCCACTGGTAAGTAATGATACTGTAAAGCAAGCTTCAAAACTATCATCATCGGATGAAGTGACTTCATCAAAACACTAAATAATACTCCCGTTCCCAGTTCTAAAATAGCCAAAAAAACAAATAATATTTTAAATTCTAACCGAAACTCTTTATTAAGTCCTTTTCTCTCTTTCTCTAAAAATGCCTCACTATTTTCCAATATCCTAATATTTCTCTTACAAGTTTCACCAAGTATTCTGTTATTCTCTATCTCTTCATCTGTTTTCTCTAACCTAATCTGTGCCTCTAAAATTCTTTGTTCAATACTCCTAAGCGCCTCATCAAAATTATCATGTAACCCTACTAACTTTTGCATCAAACTACCCCCTAAAATTGCCTATATCATACCACAAAATCTCCAATAAAGCAAATCACAGCAATTTTCTCAAAAAATCCTTACTCTTCAAATATAACCCTGTATACCTCTCATAATAAACATTTAAAAACATATTTATCTCATCTCTTGCCCTCTCACTTATCTTCAACATTGATATACTCTTTATATCCACATAATAATATTTCCTTAAAAGACCCAAAGCCCTTCTATCTACAATGAACTCATTATTATAACACTTCCTACAAATAAATCCTCCTCTATCTCCATCAATTGTGACAACATTAACTGTTGCTCCACATCCAACACAAGCATCCAAATTAAGTCCCACCCCCAAATAATCTAAATATTTAACTTCTAAAATATTCGCCATAATTAAAGGGTCCAACCCCTCATTCATTTTTAGTATCGCCCATCTATAATCATCGTATATATCTTCACTCGTCTGTTTTAACACCTGCTCTGTAAGCTCGGTCACATAATTAAGATAACTAAGTCCCACAATATCTTTTTTAATATTCCTAAGGCTATCAACAACATCAACACTAATTAATTGTGATAACTTATTCTCTTTATAAAATATATTAAACACTCCATAAGTAAATTTAAGTGTCGTCGCTCTAAAAGGACTCTTTAAAGACCTAGCCCCCTTACACATCACTCCTATAACTCCCTCTTTAGTATAAACATTAATAATCTTTGATGTCTCTCCATAAGGCGTCTCTTTTATAATAATTCCCTCAACTTCTCTTAACATACATACCATCTCTTTCCTAAAATTATACCAACAACCAAAGAAAAAAGAAACAAATCTTAATTCATTTCTCTCTCTATTTTCTTATATTCTAAATAATCCTCAACCTTCCCTGATTTTTGAAATCTTTTCCATGCTTCTCTTTTATTCATTTTATTTCTTTATTTCCCTTTCTATTTTTATTAAGGGCTATTTTCCTTTATTTTATTCACTAAAAATCCAAAAATCCTAATTCTTTAATATATTTCTCTTTATCTTTCCAATTTTTCACGGTTTTAACAAACAATTCTAAATACACTTTCTTACCTAACATCCTCTCTATTTCTAGTCTTGCTTGCATTCCAATTACTTTTAATCTCTCGCCATTCTTCCCAATAATAATTCTCTTAACATTATCTCTATCGACAATGATATCAACATGTACTTCTACCAAATCGCTCTTCTCCTCATAAAAAACCGTATGACATGTTAGACTATGTGGTATCTCTTCACTCGTCACATTGAAAAGTTTCTCCCGGACTATTTCACTAATCATAAAATATTTACTATTACTAGTCTTTACATCACTATCAAAATATCTAATCTCATCTTTCAAATACTCTTTAATAACTTGAATAAGCCTATCTACATTATCTCGTGTTAACCCTGAAACTGGTACAATCTCGGCAAAAGGATACAAATCTTTATACTCATTAATACTATATATAATTTCTTCATTAGTAAGCTTATCAATTTTATTAAGCACTAAAATAACTGGCACTTCTGTTTTTTCTAACACTGTCAAAATAAACTTATCTCCTTTACCTATCCCCGCCGCAGCATCCACGACAAAAAGTAAACAATCGATATCTTTTGTCAGAGCTAATGCTTGTTTATTCGTAACTCGTCCGAGTTTATTCATCGGCCTAATAATTCCTGGCGTATCCATAAAAACAATCTGATACTCTGGTTCATTATATATCCCTTGAATAATATTTCTCGTCGTTCCTGCGACATTCGAAGTAATCGCTACTTTCTCGTTTATTAAGGTATTAAGTAAAGTTGACTTCCCCACATTAGGTCGTCCAATTAAACTCACAAATCCACTTCTCAAAGAAAATTCACCTCCAAAAATCTCTATTATAAAAACTCTAACAATTGCATTAAATAAGGTCCAAACACAAAAAGACTTATCACGAAAGATACTATCGACATCACAAAGCTAGCCGCCGAACCACAATCTTTCGCAATCTTTGCCAAAGGATGAATATTTGTTGTTGTAAGGTCAACCGCCGCCTCTATCGCTGTATTAATCAGTTCTAATGCCAAAATAGCTCCCAAAGCTACAAATAAAATTGCCCACTCAAATAAGGTAATCCCAAAAATAAACCCCATTATTATCGCGAGTATTGTGGCTAAACCATGTATCCACAAACTCTGCTCATACCGATAAGCAAAAATGAGTCCTTGAACCGAATACTTCACACTTTTTAAAAAACGTGCAAAACCATAAACTTTCACTTGATTCCTATCAAATTCCCTCATCTCTTCTGCTTTTATATCTTTTCTCTTATCTGGTAATACCTTCTTCATTTAATATCAACACCTGTAACTCAAACATAACTTTCTCGTCTTCTTTTTCCATATGATCATATCCGAGTAAATGTAAAAGACCATGTAATGCCAAAAAAGAAAGCTCTCTTTTTAAAGAATGTCCATATTCCTGCGCCTGCTCTTTTGCTCTTGATATACATATATAGATATCTCCAAGCATTCTTACGCTTTTATAACTTATCTCTTCCTGACTATCTTCTAA
>CANOGG010000050.1 GCA_947565485.1 uncultured Mycoplasma sp.
GCCCCATCCACAAGAGGCATATCGCAGGCCATCACCAGAAGAGCCTCCTCCTGATGAACTGCCACCAGAGGAACTTCCGCCAGAACTACTACCTGTCGAACCTCCAGTTAAACCTGTAGTCATTGCTCTATTAGCAATTACCATTGTCGAAATCATAAAACTACTAAAAGTAGTTACACTAAAGGTAATCGAACTATCATACCAAGAAGGCGCTTGTAATACTATTACTTCAAACTTTTTTATCCATTCATCAGATACGCCAAGCACATAAGTAAATGGTAGAATATCATAAAAATATGTCGGATTTTCCCTAACCAAAGCTTCTAGCTTATCTTTTTCTGCCACTTCTAAGAAATTCTTAAATCCTTTAATTTTTCCTAACATCTTCACTCCATACTCTGTCCTATTTGGCCAACTTCTAAACATCAAAGTAATTCCCCCAATTGCTATTATTCCTACACCTAAAGCTATAAAATAATAAGGTTCGAGCCAAAAATAAGACCATAGACACATTACAAAAGAGACAAGAATGAATCCTCCACCAAAACATATTGTCACCAGTAACGCAATAACAAAACCAATAAAACTTTCTCGGACCAAATCCATCGCTGAGAAAAACATCGGATAAAAACTCCCAAAACCAATAATCGGAAACACTAAAGCGAAAGGAAGCATTTCAAAATCTCCTGACTCTAAAAGTAGAGGCAAAGTAACACCCCAATAAATCGCTAATGTAATTATCGTTAAAAAATTAACATTCGTAAAAATACTTTTTACGACTATTTTCTTCTTATTTTTCGGATTATTTATTTTGCCTAAAATCATGTTCTTAGTAAAATAAAAATTATTTGCTAAAATTTTCTCATTTGTTTCTGTAATATCATCAGGAAAAAGTCCTTCCATAAACATTCTCTCATATTCATTAATACCATCATACTCTCGGATTTTCTTTATTACAAATTTATTATTCCCCCTTATAAAATCTTTCAAATTTTGTGCTTTTAAGCCCATAGCCTCATAATCAATTGGCTTATCTAAATCTTTATACACCGAAATTAAATTTTCATAATACTTTATTTTCGCCGAATTTGCATCGCGAACTCGTTCTTCCTCCAATAACTTTGAAAGTTCAGCTATTTTTTTATCTCCTTTACTCTGTAATCCTAAACTTTTAGTCTTATAATCAAATTCTCTATCACTAATCTGAATATAGCCTTTATTAGCCAAATATATGAGTAAAGGTGTTACATCCTTATTCTTAGCCTCACCCTTATACAAGAAACCAACTTCTAAACTATTAAACCCCGAAGGTGGATAAAATTCTACTGTCGGAACAATCTGTTGCCCTCTCACATGTTTAGACCACAAAAAGAATATAAATCCCAAAACAATAATTGGCACCAACACCATTCCCCAGAATAACGAAGAGACTTTAAGTCCTGCACCAACAAAATAACCTTCTGAGAGTTCACATCTCACCGTTAAGGCTTCTCTTGCTCTTAAGACCCCCCTCATAACTTCCAATAATTTCCTTTCCATTTATAGTATACTTAATTTTACTACTATCTACTGTTCCCTTAAGACCAGCACTAAACCCTAGTTTACTTACATCAAAATCTTTTGGCATCGTAATTCTAAAAGTTATATTCCTAATCTCTGTATCCCACTCTGACCCAATAACATTAAAATATAACTCATCTTTATCTTTAAGTGGGTCCTTACCAATATTATACGTATACTTAAGTTTATAATCATGACTACCTGTTAAAAGTTTATTAGCATCTCCTATTTGTATCTTTAAATTATTATTCTCTATTTTTTTCGTATACCTATCATTTACCCATAAATTCGTTACCTGCGCTCTATTACTCGATTTAGTTCCATCAAGTCTTTCAACTTCATTTTTAAGCGGTATTGTCCTAAATATCCCATGCTTACTCGTATTAAAATATGCTGTAATATCTTCCGTAATATCCAAGGTATTATTCTCATTTACTACTATATCTACATTATATCTACTGATAATATAACTACTATCAACATCCTCTTTTGCATATACATCTATATTGCCATTACCTACTCCAAGCAGCATCACTAAAGTAACTAAAATAATCTTCATTCTAACTCGCATCTCACTTACCTCTAATCTAACTTTATTTTAACATTTTCTCGTTCCACAGTTCTTGCCATAAAATACTTTTTTATCTTAAAACCAAATATCTTTGCACCCAAATTATTTGGAAAGACTTCCAACTTATTGTTATATATTCTAACTACTCCATTATAATATTTTCTCGCATTTAAAATATCATCTTCCACTTGAACTAACTCTTTGCTTAAGTTACGAAAATTTTCCTCTGCCCTAAGCTCCGGATAATTCTCGGCTAAAACCATTATTTTCTGAATATCCCGACCTAATTCTTCATTAGTCTGAAGCTTATCATCTAAGCCTAAACTATCATAAGTCTTATTCCTAAGTCTAACAACACTCTCTAAAGTTTCTTTCTCATATTTCGCATATCCCTGAACCACTTCCACCAAATTAGGAACCAAATCCCATCTCTTCTTCAAATACACATCCATGGTCGCAAACGCTTCATCTACTCTATTTTGAAGTTTTATTAAACCATTAAATAAAATAAGTCCGTAAATAATTATAACCCCCACTATTCTTTTAACTTCATAACCATAATCTTTTAGCTCTTTCTTATAAGTAAGAAATGCATGGTCAATCGAAAAACCAAGTATTTTCTCAATATCTAAAAAAAATAACTCATACTCTTCTTCTCCCTTTTCTTTAATAAAACTCCATAAAGGCTCATACTTACTCATATCCCTCACCTACCAACTTATTATAAACTAATTATATCATAACCACTAAAAAAATTCATTAAAAAAACAAATCTCTCACCTAAAGACTTGTTTTAAAAATATAATCTATCTAATAATCGAATTTAACAAAGTTTTAAACTCTTCTAGTGAAATATTACTTGCTTCTATATCAAAATTATAACCCTTATAACTAAATTCCGCAAAATAAATTTTCTCATACTGGTATATTATTACATCTTGTCCTTTAATAACTGACTTAACCGCCCCCTTTTTATCAAAATCATAATCTCTCATTGGCTTATATTTATCTGAAAAGGCAATTCTAACGTTTCTCTCACCATCACTTTTATAGTAATCATAAACATAACAATTTAGTATATCATATGAACTACTTTTATCTTTTCTCCCATAAATACTATACTTATCTAACTTTTCTAAATCTTTTGGAATTACTACACTTTCTTTTAAATCCCTAAGCATTTCCCTATTTTTATCATCACCTGAAATAGCCTTAACATCCGCATCAAACTTAAATGCGCCCATATTATCTAGCTTATTAATCACAATATTACCATCATATCTTGTTACTCCCTTAATATCCGCATTAATTCTTTTAGTATTATTAAAAACTACTACAACTCCCATTATCGCAAGCACCAAAACCGGCAAAGCAAACTTCCAATATTTATTCATCTTATTTTTTTCCTTTCTTTCATATTCTAAAAGTATTTGGCATCTCATCTTCTCTTTATCAAATGCTTCATCAAATACTTTCTTCATTATTTGTCTATTAGACATCTTTATCACTCCTCTTAATCATTTTTTCTTTTAACTCATTTAATGTTCTATACAAATAATGCTTGACATTAGCTTCACTTATCCCTAACTCTTCACTAATGTTTTTAATCGTCATATCCTCATAATAATAAAGATAAAACACTTTGAAAATCACTCTCTTTTTCTTCCGCAAAAAATTCCAAATAAATTCCAAATCATCCTTTTGACCCAACTCTTTTTCCAAATCAACTTCTCCATCCGCTAAATTATCTATAAGTGCTGGACTCTCATCTTCTTGCAAAAACAAGGATACTATCTTATATTTATATTTAAAGCGGTAATAAAGATTCACCTTATTTTTCGTAATTCCCATAATATAAGCTTTACTATTAAGAAAAGTTTTTCCCTTTTGTAACGCCTTTAGTAACTCTAAATATACACTTTGCACGATATCCAAAGCATCATCTAAATTCTTACAATTACACACCACATACTTTAAAACACTAGCATAAGACTCATTATATAACTCATCAAATGTCTTTAAGGTTTCTTGATTAATCATTATGTTCACCTCACTATTATAGTTGTTTTTATTTAAAAAAAGTTCCAAAAACTTGTCATAAAGCAAAAGAAAACTCCATCACATGATAGAGTCTTTAATCATTTTCGACCGGAATAATTTATAACTCGCACCACTCGGAAGCGACTAACATTTCGCGATTGGAATCATTTATAACCCGCACCATCCAAGAGCGGCTAACATTTACTATTGAATTGCTTCAACGTAATAAAAGTATACTACAATTTTTTAAAAATATCAATTAATATACTTTTATAGTATATTCCCTTAAATTTTAAATATAACTTTACATACGAAAATTAACTTAAATAGAAAATCTTCCTCACAATTATACCAGCCGTTTAATAATAAAACACCTAATTCTTTAAAAATACCAATCAACATTATTTAAACTATGTATCAACTACATATATCAGACATTTTGTTATTTTCAAAAAAAAGACTAAGACATGTAACTTATTACATCTTAATCTAATTTAGATATGATATCAACTTTAATTAATTATTATAGTCATACATTTAACAAATTATAATCATATTTTATTTTGCTTGTTTCGCTTTTATAGACGCTTGTACCACTGCCTTGTTTGGGAGGCAATATATAAATTCAACTTAAATGAAGAATTATTCTACATCCAAATTAATTATACCATACTTTAAGGAATAAAAATACCTAACTTCCAGAAAAAGAAATTAGGTAAATTGACTTAAGGCTTCGTAAGTTTCTTAAATACCAATCAATATTATTATATGTACTATTTGAATAAATTATACATCAGGATAACCCATAACTTTTAAAATAACCTTAGCATCTATTGATTTAATAGACTCTTTTAATTTATTAAATTCTATTTCAACTAACTTAATTAATTCTTCATAATCATCTTTATTTAAAAGTTTTTCCAAACATCTAATCAACATATATAAATTAGTTGAATTATTATTTACCTTATATGAACTATCTATTAATTTAAAACTCATAAAAAATTTGCTATGAAAAGAAAATAATCTATCCGAATGTGCACAAATATTCCTTGCAAGTGTCATATTAACCAGAATTTGCTTTAATAATTTTGGAGATATATTAAACTTTTTTGCTATTTCATTTCTATCTGATTGTTTTAATAATCCATACCATCTACTAATTTGACCAAAAGATAGTATTTTAATTGCAACAAATGGAGGTATAAACCCATAAGCTTGATTATAATGCGTAATAGCTGGGTGCTTTCCTTTATTTTTATCAATTTCCACATTTATTGAATCAACTATATTATCAATATCATCTTCATTTGCTAAATCATCAAAACTTTCTTTATTAAGATAATTCTCAAGGCCATAATTTTTGGCAAGTATATTACCCATTATACCTCTTATTTTCAACTCAAACTCTAAGGCATACTTCAAAAAGATAGTTCTTATATTTTTATCGAAACTATATAAAGAATATATTTCATCAAAACGAACATTTTCAAAATATGTATTATCGCTTTTTTGAAATACATATTTATAGGTATTAATAACCGGATAATAAGAATAATTATCTATGATATTCAAAGCAATATTTTTATTATCAATAATAATGTTTTTACTTTCTAAATGTTCAATTAATTCTTCATTAGTTTTATATTCTTTCATATAGTATTTCCCACTAAAATAAAAATTGACTCAGGGCTTCATAAGTTTCCTGAGTACCAATCAATATAAGTTTATCAGATATTAATACTGTTGTCAATTAAAATTTGCTTATTTGATTTTTCTATTTTTTTTGATTAACTCGACTTTATGGACGCTTGTGCCATTGGCAAACTTGAGTAGCAATCAGAGTTGATATAAATTAACTATTATGACTTATAATTCTTAAATATAAATTAACTTATTAGCTAGTTTTTCTATATATTGCTACTAATTCAAGTTCATACACTTGTTTTCCGCCTGAATCATTTAATAGTTCTAAATTAAAATCGTACTGTCCTTTACTTTGCTCAACTATTGTCTTTAAACTATTTATGAATTCTGATAATAAGCTTTTATCGATTTTGGACAATTGTGTATCGGAAAAGAATTTATAATCTTTTGATATACTTTTAATTTGGCAAAAATATGTTAACTCGTTACTATATATGTCATCAATATTTGAATTATAAATATTGCCAGTTTGTAAATGAATTACATATATATCATCATCAGTATTATAAACAAGTTCCCTCTCCAAATCATCCTTCCTTTTAATCATTTGCTTTACTTGTTTAATTTGATCTTTTGATACTGCATATTCGTTTGTCTTATTACCTGATAACTTATTAGCTAATTCTGCAAATGACATCATTTCAGTAAATTGATCAAGTAAGTCACATATTGAATTATTTCTAAATTTACCAGTTATTTCAATAAAATTACCAACTTTATAATCTGTCATCTTTATTAATTTTTTTGTTTTTAAAATACTTAAGGTATTAGCCAATAATGAACTAATTGTTTGAATTTTCTTTAATGATATTTTTTCTTTATTTGTCTGTGAAAGTTCTTCATTAGAAGATAACTCACTTCCTAAACTAAAAATTTTCATTCCTATTCCACTGTTGACGGATGATTTATTATCTTTCTTACCTATTCCTTCATTTTCTAATGTCATTTCAGAAAATTCGCTGTATCCATCAAATAAAATTGAATTAATATCTAATAAACGATCTTTATTAACATATATTGGTAAGAATAAATTATTATTTTCTTTCATTTCTATACCTCCATTATTTTACTTCCTTTTTACTTTCCTCAATCTGCATAATAAATCTAATAAATGTTCCCGTTAAATATATCAAATAATCAATTTCAACATTATTTACTTTATCATCATGCTTAGCATTGTCATTGTTATATAAAGTATAATAATCAAACAATTTTATATACATATTAGATATACTCGTTGAGATATTATTTGATTTAAAATAATTGCCCAAATTACCTTTTTGATTTTCTAAAGATTTTTCATTTGAAAACATCTTTTTTAGAAGTAATTCTAAACTTAACCTTAACTCATCAACAATATTCCTATAGTAATTCTCTTTTCTCTCAAATTTTAAGGATTTTTCAAAATGATTTTTAACATCTTTGTATGCATTCAACCAATACAAATTATCAAATACTAATGGTGAATCTAAAAATTCAGTGTTGATTGGAAGAATACAATATTCATCATTATCTTTTATGATTTTCATTTTAACATTTGATAACTTAAAGGCTTCAGCAAATTTCTTAGCTAAATTGTAATTATCTATATAACCTAAATAATCATAATTTAATATTTCTTCTATAAATTTTATAAAAGTAATATAATTATTATCTTTTTTTAAATCTAACTCCATAATATAGTCATATAAATATTTACTTTCAAATGAAGGAAAATTATTTGTTTTAGACGGAATGCCTATTATCATAGATATTGCTACACATAAACTATTCAAATAATCATTATAACTATTAAAATAATAATTACTATTTTTAATTTCATTTAATTTATTAGTTATAACTGCAACACATCTGAACCTAAGTTTTTCTCTGTCTTCTTCACTA
>CANOGG010000051.1 GCA_947565485.1 uncultured Mycoplasma sp.
GTGGGAATTAATAATTTGTCCATAAAAATGTGTCTAAAAACTTGACATAAGTCCAGGAAGTACATAGCTTCGAACTAAGCATTATCATAGTGAAAATAAAGGTTATGATGAATATTTTCCAAAAGAAGTAGTTAAAAACCTAGACAAATGGAGACTAGAAATTACGTACAATATTAACAATAAAGAATTTACAGATATTGTCGAGTTAGAAAAAAGCAGATTATAAAAAACTCAATCAAGAATTTTGATTGAATTTTTTTGCATTAATAATTCATTTTAAAGGATACTACTGCATACCACATTCCATCTTTTTCATAGACACTTACTGCCATAGCTGTGCATTGTTCTCTTAACATAGCATTATTATGAGACCAGCTATTTTTCCATGCTGTAAAAAAATCATAACCTACAACATTATTTCCGATATTTTCACCAAATCCATATGATGAATTATGAGAGAAATTCGTTATAATTTGCTTTGCTCTCATATCTGCTTCCGCCTGTGCTTGATCTGTAACTGGTAAAGTATTTCTTCCCTGACTAACACGATAATCATTAATCTTTTGAAATATTTGGTTTGCAGCTTCACGATTATATCTTTCAGATGACTGTACTGGTTTATTTGTAGATGAATTATTAGAAGCTGGTTTATTGCTATTATTATTTGATGAATTTTGTGTAGGTTGCTTAGGTTGTTCTACTGGTTTATTTTTATTATTTTCATATTCAACCATAGCATCACTTTTATATGTTGTTCCATCTATAGTTTTGCTTGTAGAATTATCTTTTTTTGCTTCTTCTAATGAAATCACAGTTAATGTAAATTCTTTTTTAGATTGATTTTTAAATTCATCTGTTGCTACTACTGAAATAACAAAATCTCCTATTTTAGATAAATCATATTCTCCTTTTATTGATAACTCAACATGTGTTAAATCCTCTGCTTTAAAAAATTTATGTTAATGATACAATGAGAATGTACAAAAAAGGGAAAATAAAAATGGCCAATTTTGACCATCGAAGTACCCAAAAGTGCATTCTTTTGTTATACTTCTAATAAAGGGAAGTGATAACAATTGAAAAATTGGAAAGGAGAAATAGAATGTTTAAAGATGATGGGAATAAAACCTAATTGTATGATATGCAGTTAAAAACGCATAATAAACGCAATGATTATTCTTAACACTATTAAATATTAAGTCTATTTCTTCCTTAGTAAAAATATGTACTGGATCTCCTTCAGGTTCATCATATTTTGGAACTTTAACTTTTATAGAAAGATCATATTTTATAAATTTTACTATTTCTGCCGCATAATCAAAAGAAGATTTTATAACTTTAAGTATACTCTTCATATAACTTTTTGCAAAACCCCTTTCGACATATATATCATTTATTGCTTCTTGTATTGTTGCTGTTGTTATTTGTGATATTCTATAAAACCCTAATCTAGGTTTTAAATGATTTTTTATTATATACTTATATGTCTCAATAGTACGGTGCTTTAAATTTATATAACAATATTCCTCCATCCAATAATCTAAATAATCACTATATGAAATTTCTGATGGTTTAAAACTATGACCTGTTTCTAAATACTCATTAAGTGCTTTTAATCCTTCCCGCTCTGCTTCTGGTTTTGTTTTAAAACCAGACTTTGTTATCCACTTTCTTTTTCCGTCTTGGGGAGCTATTTCAACGTATATTGATAATACTTCCCTCTTTTTTTAATTTGTACTTTTACCATAACTTCAACATCTCTTACAAAGTTATTTATAACGACAAAAAATGCCAACAATTAGGAAATGTTGACATCTATAAATTTATACCTCATTTTTGTCCTCATTCATAAACCCTTGATTTTAAAGGGATTTTTGAGGTTCTTGTCCTCATTTTTTTTAAAACGAGGACAAAATGAGGTATTTTCTATAATTTTTATGTGATTTATAGTCTTTTTTTAATTTTTGATTTTTCTCAAACCCTTATAAATAAAGGGTTTTAAGACTATTTACCACAGCATTGCTTATATTTCTTACCTGAGCCGCAAGGGCAATTATCATTTCTTCCAACTTTTTTACTTCTCTTAGGCGCACTCTTCTCTTTTTCCTTACCATCATTAGCATTTCCCTGCAATGTTTGCTTCATTTCAATATTCTGTCTTATCTCCGCATTAAGTAAAAACGTTGCAATCTGATTATCTATTCTCGATAAGAAATTATCAAACAATTCAAACCCCTCCATCGTATAAGCTTGAATCGGATTCACCTGCCCATAACCTCTAAGTCCAATACCTTCCTTCAAATGTTCCATCTCACTCATATGATCTGTCCAATTAGAATCAATTACTCTAAGCGTTATCGCTTTCTCAAAATCATCTCTAACTGGTACATCCTTAACTTTTTCCTCATAATCATTAGTTACCAACTCTGTAATATATTTAACTGTCTCATCATCATTTAAATCTTTCACATCCACAAACTTCACATTATTCTTCTTAAGGAAATTCGTATTTACATACTCTATAATCTCATCTTTATCCGAATCAGTTAAATAATTTTCTGGTGCCAAATGTGACTCACACAAGTCAGCAATAACATTTCTAAACGTCTCTAAAACTCTCTCATGTATTGACTCCATATTCAAAACTTCATTTCGTCTTGCATAAATAATCTCTCTTTGTTCATTTAAAACATTATCATAATCCAGCAAATTCTTTCTTATATCATAGTTATTACCCTCAACTTTTCTTTGCGCTGACTCAATAGACTTCGTTAGAGTCTTACTTCTAATCGCATTCTCATCCACACCCAAATTTTGAAGCATAACTTTAATTCTATCTGTTCCAAATCGTCTCATTAAATCATCATCAAATGACACAAAGAACTGACTCATACCAGGGTCTCCCTGACGTCCTGCCCGGCCTCGAAGCTGATTATCAATACGCCTTGACTCATGTCTCTCTGTTCCAATTACACATAAACCACCAAGTTCTAAAACTCCCTCACCAAGCTTAATATCGGTACCACGACCAGCCATATTTGTCGCAAGTGTTATTGCTCCTTTTTCTCCCGCATGCGCAATAATTTCTGCCTCTCTCGCATGATTTTTCGCATTTAAAACTTCATGCTTAAGCCCTGCTTTTTTAAGTAGAGTACTCAAATATTCATTTACTTCGACACTAATCGTACCAATCAAAATCGGTTGACCTGTCTCATGAATTTCACCCACAGTTCTAATAATTGCCTCATACTTCGCCTTACTAGTCGCATAAACCAAATCGGCCAAATCTTCTCTTGCCACTGGCTTATTAGTTGGAATCTGTATTACATACATATTATAAATATTTCTAAACTCTTCTTCTTCTGTCTTAGCCGTACCAGTCATACCTGAAAGCTTATTATACATTCTAAACAAATTTTGGAACGTAATTGTTGCCATCGTCTTTGTCTCAGTATTAATTGTAACACCCTCTTTAGCCTCTATCGCTTGATGTAACCCCTCACTAAATTGTCTCCCTTGCATCAAACGTCCTGTAAATTGGTCAACAATAATTACTTCATCTTCCTGCACAACATAATCAACATCTCTCTTAAACCCATAATTAGCTTTAAGCGCTTGATTCAAATGATGAACTAATGCTGTATTATCTAAATCATAAAGATTCTTTAAATTAAAAATCTTCTCTATTTTCTCACTACCAACTTCTGTTAAAGAAACACTCTTTGTCTTTGCATCCACAACATAATCATCATTCTCTTTTAATTTCTTCACTGCTCTATCGGCATCAATATATAAATTATTCGAATTAAATCTTCCCCCTGAAATAATGAGTGGTGTTCTTGCCTCATCTATCAAAATAGAATCAACCTCATCTATAATACAAAAATTAAGTGGTCTTTGCACTCTTTGACTAGCTTGTGCCACCATATTATCTCTCAAATAATCAAAACCAATCTCATTATTAGTCGAATATAAAATATCACAGTTATAAGCCTCTTGCTTCTCACTAGCTGATAAATCTCTTAAATTAACACCCACTGTTAAACCAAGACCTTCATAAACAGGTCTCATCCAATCAGCATTACGACTTGACAAATATTCATTAGTTGTTACAACATGCACTCCTTTACCACTAAGCGCATTAAGATAAGCTGGAAGTATAGTCGTCAAAGTCTTACCCTCACCAGTCTTCATCTCGGCAATATTACCATAATGAATCGCAAGCCCTCCTAAAATCTGTACATAATAAGGCTTCTCTCCCACAAAACGACTAGCCGCCTCACGAACCACTGCAAAAGCCGGAACCATAATATCCTCTAAAGTTCCCCCATCTTCTAATATCTTCTTAAACTCCAAAGTCTTATCTTTAAGTTCCTCATCTGATAGTTTTTGAATCTCCTCATCAAGTGCTACAACCTTATCAGCAATCCCCTCAAACTTTTTTAATTCTTTATACTCAGTATCAAATATTTTACGTAAAAATCCCATTTGTCATTCACCTTTCACAAATAAGATTATAACACATAATAACACATATTTACAATCAAATTTCACACGAGACCCTACATTTTCTATGTCTTACATATCTTTTAAACAAAACACCGCATAAAGAGGTACATTTTTCAAATTACCTTTTCTCCCAAAATTCTTCGCTGATATCCTAATCATCAAGTCTGGCCCAAAACGTTCATTATAAACATCTAAAGATTTTGACTTAACCGAAGTCCCAGCTTTTACTTCAATTGGTATCACCTTATTTTCTTGTTGTATTATAAAATCTACTTCACTCTGTCCTGTATTATCATTCTTTTTACTCCAATAATAAAGTTCTCTATTTTGCTTACATAGCTCTGTTGCCACATAATTCTCCGCTATAACCCCCTTAAAATCATAATCTCCCTCTGTTAGAATATCCGTCCCTGTAATTCCTACCATATTAACAATTATCCTTGTATCACTAAGAAACAATTTATAAGTACTATCATCCATATGTGCGAGTAAAGGATATTTAGGCTCTCCTACTGCCACACATGGTAAAACTAAATTACTTGAAATAAGCCACTCTAATGCTGTCACGTAACTTCTTTTCCGATTATCTTTCGTATCTATATTCGCATAAACAAATTTTTTATTTTCTTTTGCAAGCTGTGCTGGAATATTTCTATACAACCTCTCCATTCTAATACTCTCACTATTACTACTATTATATTTCTTCATATCTTTAGTATAAGATAAAATAATATTACTAATCAATTTTGCATTAACTAAAGCTAAATTCTGCCCATTTTCTACATAATCTTTAATAATTTCTGGCATCCCTCCTAAATACATAAAACGATATACTTCCTGCATTAATTCCTCATGATATAAACACTCTAAATCTTCTCTAAAAGACTTTTTTATTTCTTCAATATAACGTGTTTTACCTATCGCCCACAAGTACTCTTCAAAATCCATCGGATACAAATATTCTTCATAAACCTTACCAACCGGATAAGACTTCCCAAATCTTTTTAACTTAACCCCAAGCAAGCTTCCCGCACAAATAATATTATTATAACCATGCTCACAAAACAACTTAAGTGCTTCAATAAATTCTTCACTTTCCTGCACTTCATCTACAAACAAAATAGAATCTTCATCACTTAATTTAATATCATAAGTAAGTTCCAATATCTCTAATTTTTTCTCAAAAGTTGGCATCGTTTGAAACCAAGATATAAGTCTCTTATCATCAAACAAATTAACATACCGATATATCTTAAAATTCTCTTTACAATATTTATCAATGACATATGTCTTACCTACTTGCCTCGCCCCAATTACCATAAGCGGCATTTTTTTCTCTATTCTATTCCAATTATCTAATACACTCCAAAATTTTCTTTTCAATTTAGCCACCCTCTTAACTTATATGAATTATACTATGTTTTAACTCTCGTGTCAATCAAATTGGAGAAAATACCAACATAAAGTTTACCAAAATTGGCGAAAATATGAAGATAAAATTTACCAAAATTGGCGAAAATACCAACATAACCCACAAAAAAACAGTTCTAATCCTAACTAAAACTGTTCTTTATCTAAACTACTTAATATTGATTATACCATAATTTCCATCACGTCTTTTATACATCACTGACACACATTCCTCATCTACATTCTTGAAGACAAAGAAATCATGATTAAGTAACTCCATCTGTAATATAGCCTCTTCTTCATCCATTGGCTTACTAATTACATTCTTTCTTTTAATAATCTTTAACTCTTCTTCTTCACCCGCACTAACTTCAAAATCTGTCTTTATATCCAACTGAGCGATGTTTTTATATTTATTCTTTAACTTCGTTTTATTCTTTCTAATTTGTCTCTCAAGCTTATCTACAACTAAATCAATCGCTGCATAAAGGTCATCGTGTTTCTCCTCAGCTCTCAAGGTAAACTTATTAGTCGGTACTGTAACTTCAATAATTTCCTCACCATTACGTACCCTAATAATAACTGAAGCCTTAATATTCTTCGCATTATCAAAATATTTATCTAGCTTCTCCATTTTCTCTGTCACATAATCTTTAATCGATTTTGTAACTGTAATCTTATCTCCTCTAATGTTAAGTTCCATCATCATCATCCTTTCTCTAACCCCATTATACCATGATTATATAAAAAAAACTACTAAATTAAATAGTAGTTAGTTCTTTTTCACAAACATCGACTGCTTGTAAACCCTTAGAAGTTTCAATCAACTTAAAATCAACGACTGACCCTTCTTTTAAAGTCTTATAGCCATCTTTAATGATGTTAGAATAATGAACAAAGATATCTTCAAGCTCTTCATATTCAATAAAGCCATAGCCTTTTTCATTATTGAACCATTTAACTTTACCTTGCATACCACACACCTCGCTTTTCTACTTCGTATTTAAAAATAACATACAAGCCGCAGCCCCCAGCCTCTGAAAAGCACCGTTATGAAAATATTTTTTTTGCTTTTCATCTCAGCCACCCCTAAGATACCACATATAAAAGTAGATTTCCATACGTTATGTCTCAATCACTTAAAATTTAGTCTCAATTAAATTTTTTTATACCATTAACTAAACCCCATAATATTAAAACCAAATTCCTAATGTTTCATACAAAATCATTTAAAAATCAATATTCTTGAGTTATAATAGTCGTGCAGTAAGGAAGTAAAGACTTATGAAAGAAAAATTTGTTAGTTCGTCTATAAACTTCATTCAAAAATATGAAGAATGCGATGAATTAAAACTGAAAAAACTAAAATATGGATTAGAGGGAATATATGGAACATTTGTTAAACTAATAGTCGTCTTAGCAATATCAGGAATTTTAAAAACATTTAAAGAAACGGGAATATTAATTATCTTCTATGCCGGAATTAGAACATTCAGCTATGGCTTACATGCTAAAAACAGTATTGCCTGCTGGATATCAACCATCACTGTCTACAACATCATCCCTTTCTTAATGAAAAACCTAACTATTAGTAATACCATCGGTTACATCATACTAGGACTTAGTCTTATTTCTGTAATACTATGGTCTCCTGCTGATACTCCCAAAAAACCCTTAATCAGAAAAAATAATCGTCTTAAATGCAAAATTCTCTCCTGTGCAACAGTAATCTTGTACACCATAATATTTGTACTTAACAACGATACACTAATCAATAATGCTAT
>CANOGG010000052.1 GCA_947565485.1 uncultured Mycoplasma sp.
ATATAATGTTGTTGAAATATTTTTCCGTAAACGGCAAAAAAATTCAATGGAGGCGTTTTGTGAAAGAAATTAAAAGAGAACTTTATTTAGAAAAATTAATAAATCGAAAAGAAAATGGATTAATTAAAATTTTAACTGGTATAAGAAGATGTGGAAAATCATATTTATTAGACCCAATATTTAAAACCTATTTAATTCAAAATGGTGTAAAAGATGATCATATTATTAAATTAGAATTAGATAAAGAGGAAAATAAAAAATATTTGGATTCTCATGAATTGAATATATATATTAAATCTAAAATAAAAGACAAAAAAATGTATTATATTTTATTAGATGAAATACAATTAGTGAAAGATTTCGAATCTGTTTTAAATAGTTTTTTATATGAAAGAAATATGGATGTCTATGTAACTGGTTCTAATTCTAAATTTTTATCTAGTGATATTGTTACAGAATTTAGGGGTAGAGGCGATGAAATAAAAGTTTTTCCATTATCTTATAAAGAATTTTCCAATGAATTTGATGGAACTCTTGATGAAGCATGGAAAAATTATGTGAGGTTTGGTGGACTTCCTTTAATTCTGAATCAAAGGACAGAGGAACAAAAAAGAAACTATTTAATTTCATTATTTAACACTACTTATTTAAAAGATATAATTGAAAGGAATAATATAATCCGAGTTGAAGTATTAGATTCACTTATTAATTTATTATCTTCTTCAATTGGAAGTTTAAATAACCCTAAAAAAATAGCAGATACTTTTATAAGTAATGGCATTAAAGAAGTTTCAATAAATACTATCACTACCTATTTAAATTATTTAATTGATGCTTTTTTAATTGAAAAAGTGGATAGGTATGATGTTAAAGGAAAAAAATATATTTCTACACCCTCAAAATATTATTTTTCGGATATTGGACTTCGTAATGCTAGACTTAATTTTAGACAGGTTGAAGAGAATCATATTATGGAAAACATAATTTATAATGAACTTTTAATTCGCGGATTTAATGTAGATGTTGGTGTCGTAGAAATAAGAGAAAATAATGCTAGAAAACAATTAGAAGTTGATTTTGTATGTAATCAAGCATATAAAAAATACTATATACAAGTAGCCCTAAATTTAGATACTAGGGAAAAAACTCTTCAAGAAGAAAAATCATTAATGAGTATAGATGATAATTTCAAAAAAATAATTGTAGTAAAAGATAATATTTTAAAATGGTATACAGAAGAGGGAATATTAGTTATAGGTATACAGGAATTCCTATTAGATAAAAATAGTTTGGATTTATAAAAAAACCTCATTTGGAAGCGTTTCCTTAATTTTCAGTTACTTTGTAAGTATTACCTAGCAAAAAACAGTTATGAGTGGAAGATATAGGGTGTTACCCTCTCCTTTTTGTCTTATGTTGTTCGTCATTGTTAGTTAGCATGGTTAGTGTGGGACTGGTTTTAAATTGCATTATAAACAGATGGAAAATATAGAGTATTTACTTCGAATTTTTACGGAACAAGGAGTATCTTTATTGAACAAAATTGACATAAACGTCAAAAAAGTCAATGAGAAAAGATAGTAAGTTGTTTATTAAAGTATAAAATTAGAAAAAACAGGTGATAATATATTTAGGCGATTAATATGAAAAGAAAATCTTTTATACTTCCTTTGTTGTTGGTACTTTTGTTTTCAGTGATTGGATATGTTGGTTATAGTATTTTTAATCAAGACTCATATAGAATTAGTTTTGATACTATGGGAGGAAGTTATGTAAATAGTATTGATGTTAAAAAAGGACAAAATTTAAAGAAACTGCCAATGTCAAAAAAAGAAGGTTATGAATTTGGTGGGTGGCTTTTAGATGGAGAATTATTTGATTTTAAAAATGAGAGTAGAGAAAATATTACTTTAACGGCGAAATGGTTAGAGGAAGATGATAAGTATTATACATTGAAGTTTGATCCTTTGCTTGGGTCAGAAGTCGCGGATATGAGAGTTAAGAGTATGGAAAAAATAAGTGATATCCCCTACTCGGTTCGGGATGGTTATGAATTTAGAGGCTGGTATTATCAGAATAAAGAGTTTGATTGGAATAATGGGATTGAGAAAAATTTAACTTTAGTGGCAAAATGGGAGAAAATAAAAGATTAAAAAAAGACTAGTTATATTTTTCTAACTAGTTTTTGGTTATAATTTAAGTTTTGGAGATGCTCTTTTAGAGTGGTTATTTCTTCTAAAGTGTAATGACTTTCATAAATGATGGAAGCATATAAAATTTCATAAGTATAGCTATTAAATTTACTTAAGTTATTTAAAAGACGATTTATGGAAATGTATATTCCACCGATTAAGAGAGTGCAAACATCAGTTTGATAGGGAGTGAGAAAATCGGGAAGAGGAATATTTTTGGGTTTGGCAAGTTTTAGAATATTCGCGATATCAGGTGGAAGTTTGTAATTTGAGGTAGGAATTAAGAATTCGGCGATATCAATATCCAAGTTAGAGTTACTGATATTCAAGTCTTTTAAAATCTTCATTTTAATTAATTCTTCAAGACTATAATTTAGAATATCTAAACTTGGTAGTTCTAAATTACCACTTTCGATTAAAAAGTCAATTTTGGCAGAAAGATTAGGAGATGATAGAAAATTGATGTTTGTTGTTTCTTTAGTTATTAATAAGCCGTAGGTATTAATTAATAAATTAAGGTTAGGAATAACATTTTCAGCAGTTAATATTTCTAATGAGTTTTGATAGTTAAATATATTAAGACCGTGATTGTTTAATTCTTTAATGTTAGTTAAAATAGTCGCTAACATATTATTATTTGAGTAGACAATTTCTGGTTTTTTGATTAGGCTTAAATAAGATATTCCATTTTGGATAGTCTCTTCTAAAAGTTTTATTTTGGCAGGATTAATTTTAACTATCTCATTGATGTCTAGGGGAGCAAAAGGAGCTAGAAATTCGAGCATTTGATTAATAGATTCATAGGTGTACTCTTCGATAATTTTTCGATTAGAAGAAGTTAGGCTATAATAATTAAAATTGTATTTTGCAAAAAGAAGACTTAAATTTTCGGGAGTATTGTTTTTTAAAGACTCATATGTTTCGTATAATTTATGATAATATTCTGAATTATGACTAATTATATAATCTAATGCCTCCTCTTTTAGAGTTTTAGGACAAATAGTCATGATACCGTCAAGGTCGTTTATTTCACCTTTATGCTGAAGTTTTGCAATTAGAGAGTCTAATTTTTTGTTATATTTGATAATTTTTTGGGTCTCTTTTTTTGATTCTTTTAAATTAGTCATATAACAAAGAGATACTTCGTCAAAAAAAGAGGATATTATTTCGGCTATTTCGATGTCATATCTAAGGGTATTTGATATGGCGTTATTGATATTTTCGAGGTCAATTTTATTTTCTTTGATACCTTTTTTTAAGCCCGATAGAGACCCTTTGAGATTAGCTGTTTTGTTCAAAATCTTGGGATTGGTTCCTTTTAGAATGGCAAAATCATCTTTAGCATTGGGATTTTGTTCGAGAAATTTAAAAAGATGGGCGATTTTATTACTTATATCAGCAAATCTCATATAACTTATGATATTAATTCTTTTTTTTACGCGCGAAAAAAATCTTTTGTCAGTGAGATACTCGTCGATTAGCCTAGCAAAGGCAGGTCGATTATGGTAATCAAGAAACATTTCCAGGATTTCAGATTGTTTAACGTTTGCAAAAACAGAGGGGTATTTAGAAATGAGATTTTTAATGGCAATGGTTTTAGTGGGGTTATCTAATAAGATATAGGTAACTAATGTTTCTTGGTAAGTTATATTAATAAGTTTTTGATAATCTTTGTAGGGATATTTTTTAGTTAGATTTTCAAAATAAGTGGTATATTCGGCAAGGTCAGCATCGTAGTTAGGTATAGGTTGTTTTAATTGTTCAATTTTATTAATTAAAGTTTGTAACATTTTGGTTACCTCCTAGAGTTAGTTTTTTAGGTTCAAGAAGTTCGATAATATCATCATAACACTTATTATGCTCTTTGATGAAAGCTTCATTATTAAGATTACTTAAAAAGTAGTCTTTTTGGAATAGATATGTTTGTATTCTATTTGCTAAATAATTTTTGTAATAGATGCTTGTATTCACTTTTTTTAAAAAAGCATCAATAACAAGAATATTATCATCATTTAAAATAGTAAAAAGTATACGGCATTCGTAGAATTTTACTTCAAAAAAATCATTTTTTTTTAATTTTTTTAAGTTTTTAAATGTTCCGTTTTTAATTGAAGCAAGTAATTCTTTAAATGCTGGATAATATTCACTAGGGATATTTTTGCGAAGACTTTCATAGATAGTGACGTTATTACTCGGTGTTGTTAAGAAAAAAATGTTATTTGTTCTTTTAGGTGGGGTGATAGGTTCAGCCTCAAGACTTAAGTCATCAATTAGTTCAATTTTAGCCTCTAATATCTCTATTTCGTGAAGAATACTTTTTCTTTCGAGCTCATTTTCTTCATGTAAAAAGATTTTTTGATACTCAATTATATTATGATAAAGACTAAGTTTTAATTTTTCAATGATAATATTAAAACGTAAATTATCAGGCGAGATAATATTTAAGATTTGGTTCTCTAGTTCATCATCAGTAAAATCATCTAAAGATAAAGCATTTATTTCACTTAAAATAGTTTGAAATTCTTTATCATTACATTTTTCTTTTAGGCTAGGACGACTTTCTTTTGGTTGTGCCACGGTTGAGGTTGGAAAATTAGGCTTGCCTCCCCTTTTAGTTAAGCTGGTGATTTCATCTTTTAAAAGACGTGCACTGGTGATATTTCTCTTAGCAATATCAAGTTTTTCTTCAAAACTGGCTTGGTTAGCAGGTGTTAAAAAATAATCATTAAATTTCATAAAAAAAATCTCCTTTTTTGGGCTTGGAGTTTAATTATATCATTTAGAGGAAAAAGTTTCAAGTTCTTTTGATATTTTTCGAACGAGACTTGGATTATCAGAATCTTTTTCCGTGCTAAATTTAGGAGAAATAAATTTAAGACCTATTCTATCATAAATGAAAGCAATTTCAGGTTCAGAAATGTTTGGAATATACCATTTAAAATACTTAGAATAGTACTTGGTAAATAATAAATTATTCCGACCGAGAATGATAAATAAATCGATGGGGCTATCACAATAAGAATTGGTAGGTAACTTTTGAAAGCCTAAACGTTCTAAGTTTAGAGAGTCATTTAACAAGGTTACTAAATAATAAGAATTAGGTTCCAAGTTAGCATTTTCTTCTAAATAATCTTTTAGGAATGATAAAACTTTGAAAGCCTCTTCTAAAGTCATATTTTTAGGGAGTAGAAATTGGTCAAAGCGACAATCAATACGGCCTTTAGCTTTATACATCTCACCTAGTTCGTAATATTCGACATAACGCAGGCGGAATACTTGAGGTTCACTGGTTGGTTGGTGGCCAATTATTCGTTCTTGGCGACTCATTTTTAGTTTAGTTAGTTCGTTTTTGATATTGATAATTTCATTTTTAATATTCATTGTTTACTCCTTTTTTTGTATTTATTTTTTTAAAAAACAATAATTATTTATTGTTCTCCTTTCAAATTGATAAGTTTACTTTCACACCCATTATATATCCATACGGGAAGATATGGTAAGACTTTTAAAATACCCTGGTATAATTCTTCGATATCACAAGCTATTTTGCGGATATCTTCAGGGTCATCAAGGCCACATCCAGCGTAAAAGATAATTCTATTAACAAGACCATAGATGGGGTTCGCCTCCATATGACTTTCTAAAAGACTAATAAATTGCAAGATAGGTTGTTTGAAGAGGTCGACGTGATATTTACCTATACTAACTATTTCTTCTAATTTATAATAAGGGGGTGTAATATTATAAGCGGTTAAATGGATTAGTTTTTGGCAGTTGTGAAATTCGAGAGAGACCACATATGGTTCATTCTGGTATTTGATGATATCGACTTTGTCTTTTAGGTATAAACTTTTTTTGATAGTTAGCCTCAGAGAATCTTCGGTGTAGAATTGCTTGTATTTTTCTAAAGTCTTGATGAAAGTTGGTAAAGGTTGGGTGGCATGGATGCGAATTAAACCAAGAATGGTGTTATTTGCAACATCAGTAAAAACTTCTTTTTCTTCATCATATAAATTCAAAGCCATTTTGATGTAGTTTAAGATGTCACTTGGGATGTAATATTCTTTTTCGCCTGCGATGATAAGAAAGTTTTTTTGGAGTTTGACAAGATGGCAATAATCAAGAAAGGTAAGACCTTCTTTTTTAATATTAAAATCAATAAGATTATTTAATATTTGCATCTCTTCAATGTTACAAAGTTGAATTATTACTTCGGGGTCCTCTTTATATAGGTCAATAATAGCATCATACATCTCCATATTGGTTACTTCGGCCATTTTTTTAGGTTTAGAAATAACTTTTTTATAATAGGTGTAATAATGCTGTTTAGCAAAGGTTTCTAAAAATTCTTTTAATGTTTTCATTTATTTATATTCCTCAATTAATCTTTTGTGGATACCTGGTTCTACAATATTTATAGCATTGATGGCATTTTCAAGGCTTACTTTAAAATTACCTTTATAGAAGGCAGTTTCCGCTTTGATTAAACCAATTTCAACATCTTTATAGACAGCCCGATACCGGTTGCCATAAAGAATTGCCATCTCGGCCATACGAGCAGTTTTGATAGCTTCTTTAGTAGTGTTGTATACTTTTAGAGTTAAGTCCCTAGCTGTATCAACACGGGTATTTAGAGTCTTGATAGAAATAGGTCTTTTATCTAGTTCTTTTATCATATCACTTATGGCACTAGAGGCCTCGGATAGTTCAACGTAAAAGTTTTTAGGAGTTATAGGTAACTTATAGCTTTTCATGTTATTTTTAGCTTTTTTCAAAATCTTCTTGATTTCATCTAATTGTTCGCGAGCTCTTTTTTCATCTTCTTTAAGACTATTTAAACTTCTTAGGGTTTGGTCGAGTTTTTCTTCAGTTTTAGATAAAGAAATATTTAAGAGCTCCATTTCTTTAGCAAGTCTAGAATAAGCATAAGTACTACTTTTATGCATCTCGGAGATACGATTATATTCTTCTTTTAGATTAGTAATTTCTGTTGCGATAGCATCTAAGACTTGGACGTCTTCATCGACGAGATCAAAGCTATATTTTAAGTCATCAATTTTTTTAGTTAGTTCATTTGAGATGCGACTTAGTTTTGTGATTTTGATTAAAATACTTCTTTGATAGTCTTCAAAAATTCTTTTAGATAGCTTTTCTTTATCAAAATTATGATAGAGAGAGTCGAAATAATCAAGGATGGTTTTTAGTTCAAAGACACTATCTTCTAAGTTTAGAACGTTTAAACGACCAAAAATGTCATTGATTTTTTTATCAGACTCGGTAATATTATAATCGATATTTAGATAGTCAAGGTTGTACCCCTCTTTTGTCATACGTTCAACAATTTTACGAATATCTGTTACTTTATCAGGAATAAGTTTACGGCCCATGATAATAATAGATGGGGCTTCTTCAACAACGACTTTTAAGTTACCGATGGTGTCACC
>CANOGG010000053.1 GCA_947565485.1 uncultured Mycoplasma sp.
TAAAAAAATAAGTGAGAACACCACTTATCATTTAGTATGGCTGTAAATACTAACAAAACCTTATCTCTAAGAAATAAGGCTTTTAAATTAACTCTACCATCTAAATGATGAATTACCACCAATTGTTGCTGAAGATTTCTCATCTATCTCATGATATATTCCCTCAGCAATACTATCACCAAATAAACCTGTAAATATTGCTAAAAATATTACAAATCCTGCAATCAAAGATGTTATAGTATATGTTTTCTTTACCCCACTAACTTCCATATACTCGAGGAACAAAGATACATAATTTACAACACTAACTAAAATAAGTATTCCCCCCACTGTAAGAGCAATTATCATCATAAATATTGAATGGAACAAACCCAAAACTGCCATTCCAAGAAAAACTCCAATCGTCGGTATCATACTAACTACAAATAAAGTAAGTGCTTTTTTTAAATCAAAATCATTTTTCTTAAGAACTCTCGCAATCGCATAAGATATCAAAACAATCGCCGCTGTAAATATTAAAAATATTAATATTCCATATAGAAATTGAGTGAAATAAGGAAGTGAAACCTCACCAGACTTATCCATAAGGTCTGTAAAAGTCATCATATCTCCACTATTACCTGATAAAATAGCCATTATTCTCACACCCAAATGGGTTACACTAATAAACATATTCTTAAAAAATCCCATCATGAATATGCCAAAACTAAGTCCAATAATAAGTAGTATTGCCACTGCATTCGTCAAATTAGCTTTATCAGTCTCCGATTTTATCGTCTCAATTGGATTCTTATACATCTTCTTAAATAAATCTGTAAACCTATTAAAGAATGATAACATCGGGTCACTATTCTGTCTTTGTGTCTCGCTAACACTTGCCCCATTCTCACAATCACAAACTGCATTACCTAAAAGTTCTTTTCCACACTTCGTACAAAACTTCTTCTCTAACCGAACCTCAGACGTATCTTCTGAGACTGGGATATTGATTTTCTCTACTGCCTCTACTTTCGTAGTTGTCTTCTTCGTTGTACTCTTTCTTGTTGTCGTCCCTTTCTTTGTACTCGCACTTCCTGTCTTAATTTCTCCCTTTTTTACACTAGTCGTTGCTTTTTTACCTGTCGTCTTCTTTTCTTCAGCCATTTTAACTCACACTCCTTTATCTATATAAACATGGCTCAACCAAATAAATATTATAATCCATCCAACCACTACCTTTACTAGTTGTTACAAACTCTATTTTCAAATCCATAACCCCTGTTATATCAATATCAATTATACTTCTTAAATCTATACCTTTTTTAACTTCTCCACTGCGATATATTTCTTTATCATCACCATAAATCACAAATTCTCCTACTAAATCATCAGTCAAATTATCAGCCAGCACAATCTTTGTTTCCAATCTCTTATACTCTTTATTTAACCGATAAACCGCATTTCCTGTCATACCTTTAAAACTAAAACTTATATAACTATCATAATCTTCATCATTAATCGTTCTCTTAATACTCGAATGTTTACTTCCACTATAAGCCACCCGATGCTTATCTACCAAATTATCTGGAATCTTATCTTCATACTTATCTCTTAACTCCTCTAACTCTTTATAATACTTATCATCTTCATCCAAATATTTCAAACTCTTATCTATAACTTCCAAGATATCTTTAACATCGCCCTCACCATCAAGCTTCTGCACAATCTCTTTTGTTATCTTAACAATCATCTCTAATGTTTCATTTCGCAAATTCTTATATTCTTCGGTAATACTTACATCTACATTTTGCGTTATCTTATTATCATCTAAATAATCTAACTCTTTTACATAAGCTTCTAATTTTTCCTCATTACTCGCTTTATCAATACCACTTACATACTCTAATGCTTTCTCTTTCACACTAACTACAGCATCTTTAACATACTCTTCCAAAAAATCTTGTACTTCATGATAATAACTATCACTCATCTCCACTCTTTGGTAATAGTAATATGCCTTATAACTATCATCATCACCCATCGCTTCTAACCCATTCAAATACGAAACTTTCGAATCATATAAAACCTTAACTTCTTCTTTTAACTTCTCATATAATTCTTTATCAAGCATAAATTCTAAACCATTATAATACTCATAAATATCTCCTAAAGCACCTGTAGCTCTATCATAAGCCTCATCTAATGCCTCTTTATCCTTATACGCTGTATTAAAATTCTTCACCCACGAATTAATTATCTTCTGTGTTGTATTCTTTATCGCACCTAAAACTTTATCATTCTCTTTATTACTCTTCAAAACACGCCCAATATTAACTAATTCTTTATTATTATAGGCATTATAATTATCATAATACTTCGCTAAACTATCCTCTATCATTTTAACAGGATTTCTAAGTAAAAATGCCAAAAATACCAATGCCACAATTACCACTACACTAGAAAAAAGCATCAATATCTTACTTTTTTTAGATAAATGACTTAACTTATTATGTTTATCACTACTGAGTTTATTCCCACATTTAAAACAAAATCTCGCATCATTCTCATTTTTAGTACCACATTCGGGACAAAACATACCTTCAACTCCTTGCTAAAAGCTTACATTTATTTTACCCTATTTTCCTCATAAAATAAACCCTTTTTTCACCAAAATATCCCTTTTGACACTAGGAACCAATCATATTCTCTATAACTCTTTTATTATTTTTTAATCTTTCTTCCAAAGGATTAATCTCCAATGCTTTATTTATATTTTCTAAAGCCTCCGGATAAAGCTTCAAATTATAACATACAATCGCCCTTAATTCATAAATATAATCATTCCATGCAAAAGCCTCGTTAATATATATTGGTGGTTTTTCTTTAATTAAGAAAGCCTTATTAAGTAAATCATACGCCTCCTGATATCTCTCATTATCAGTATACACCTGAGCTAGTTCTACATATCCCTCTCTTAAATAAGATGCCTCTTTTATCGCCAAATTAAACCACATCTCTGCTTCTCTTATTCTTCCTAAACCTAGATAACTTCTTGCAATAAATCTCATCGAAGCACTTCTCTCTGCCTCCCAAGTCGCCCGTGGTAAAGTTAAATGCTTAATTAATGTATCTATGGCCTCATTCCATCTCTCGTAATACATATACTCTCGCCCTAAATAATGCATATTCCGGTCATCTTCTGGGTCTTCTTTAACACTTAACTCCAAAAGTGGTAAATAAGAAGCCCTTGATTTTTCACTATCCGAATAATGATTAAGCGTTATCTCTGGAACAAAAACCGACACTTCACCATCTTTTACATTTAATACCTCATGCACTGGGTGAACCCATCTATAACCATCTCGCCTATGAATTTTCTCGATAATAAATGTTGTCGCAGGCTTCCCATATTCATCAAAGCTCCAATTATAATTATACCTCACCTTATCTACATTCTCATTCCAAACATTCTCTAACTTTTCTCGCCACCCTTGAAAAAACACCTCATCTAAATCTGTACACACACAAATATCCGCATCAAGAGGCACTAAATCAAGTGACTTATTACGCGCTACATCAAACCGCCATGGCTTAATCTCTTCCTGTTTGACATGAACACCCAATTTTTGAAAAATCTCCAAACTTTCATCAGTTGACCCTGTATCTAAGACATATATCCCGTCAGCCTCATTCATCGACTTCACCCATCTCTCGATAAATTTAGCCTCATTCTTACATATCGCATAAACATAGACTTTATATTTATTCATTAAATTAATCACCCTAATAAATTATATATTAAGCCTCATCACTTAAGAACAAATTACCCTATTTTTAGGCAAATAAAATCAACCAAAACTATCCCCCTTTTTTATATTAATTTATCTGAACTAGGAACTTCTTCCAACACTGGTTGAGCATCACTAACTTCGCCTTGATCTAGTTGTGTATCGCCACCATCTTGACTATCAGGAGTGGTTTCACTTCCAGCGTCCTCTACTGGAACATCTCCTCCATCTTCAGTATTTTCTCCACTACCTGTTTCTGTATCACCTGTATCTGCATCAGTCTTACAATCTTCTCCAACACAAGCATCAGGTTCTTTTTCTCCGCCTTCATCAGGATTAGGTGTATCTTCTTTAGGCTTACAATTATCTGTTATTGTATCACTACAAAGAGGCAAATCTTCTTCTCCCTCAGTCTCATCACCTGTACCTGTACTAGTATTATCATCAATTACTGGCGGTTTTTCACTTTCTGTATTATCTTCACCATCATTTTCTCCTGGCAATATAGGAACCTCAGGATTTGTTATTTCTCCACCTAAATCATCACCAACTATATTAGAATTTTTTACAGTTATAACCACATCAATTGGATAAAAGCCATATTTTTCATCTGTGTTTTCTGTAAAATCAACATTATAAATATACTTTTCATCTGCTTCAAATAAACTTCGGATATATTCTTTCAATCTACTTCCATTTTCTACATCATTAACATATAACATAAAGTCATAACTATCTGTAAAAGTTGAAGAACCTAAATTATCAAAATAAGTTATAACTTCATTTTTTAAATTTTCGAAAGACTTATCTAACAAAGTTATTTTAACGACTGTTTTTAAAGTACCATCAATATTACTTTTCTCATGACTTATATCAATTAAATAATCAAATTTATCCTCAAGAACATAATAACTTTTTGCATTTTCAACATCAGTAATTATATCTGCATTTATAGCACTACCATCTGAGGTTAAAAGTTTTATTAAACTATCAGAAACTAGATTCTCTACTAATAACTCATTTAATTTTTTATTTAAAGTATCAATTTTTTCATCACTTGTACCTGACAAATTTATTTCAAATGTTTTAAAATAATTATCTAGACTACCTTGAGCAATATCCAAAATATTAGCATCTAAATCAATAAAAAGTGAACTATTATCAAATTTTATACCACTTATTTCTTTAGTAAATAATTCTGAATAATTAGTTACATTCTTATCTATATAAGAAATTATATAATTAATATCCGTCTCACTAAAATTATACATTCTTAAAGACTCAATCACCATATTTCTAGTTATATCACTATTATTTGTAAAATAAATTCTTGTCTCATTATTATTTTTAGAATATTCCAGTGTATTTACATAGCCTTTTAAATTACTAAATTCATAATTATAATATCCATTTTTACTACCATCGACATCCTCTATTTTAGTAATACCTAACCAAGAATCTTTACTTACTATAGTTGATGGACTTATTCCAACATGGTTTAAATACTTTACATAAATATCTGACTCATCATTAAAATCTATTTTTTTATCATTAGAATAAATTCCATTATCTATTAAATACTCGCTAAAAATATTTTTAAAATTATTATACTGTAACCTTTTAATATACGAATCTAAATCTAAAGTATAACTGCCATAAATAATACTATTATCATTAGCATTATTTAAACTAATTTTAATCTCTTTCTCACCATCTTTTACTTCACAATTAAGTTGTAATGTTTGTACATCAACAATACCATCAACAAATTCTATTTTATTAGAATCATCGCCAGTTCCAACTCTAACTCCAGAAGTTAAATTAGATGCCATGCAAGCTTTAGGAACATATATCAAATATTTAGTACTTGCATTATTATCAAAACGTTTCAATGATAATTTAAACCTTGCCTCTTTAGGAGTTGAACTACTCATTAAGTCTATTCCTATAGTAACTCCATTATCCGCTGCAATAGTAGATGCATAAGATAAATAACCAACTTTTCTCTCTTTTTTATATATTGAACTAGTCTCTGGAATACTTATTGAACTAATTATTCCTACACTTGCAAACATTCCTATTAGCACACTAGCTATTTTTCTTTTCCGTTTCATTTTTTCTTCCTCCTATTCTTTAACTTGAGTTGCCACAAACCCAACCTGAACAGCATTCTCATAATCTATCGCTGTATCTATATCGCTGCCATCACCATGATAAGAAACTTTAACCTCATAAATAGAATTATCTTTGACACTTGGAGTAATCATTCTATCAATTACAAAAATGTTATATCCTCCCTCTGATGAAGGACTAGTTGAACCCAAACTATTTTCTTTATCAAAAAATAATTGTCCATGTGTTACATCTTCTACTCTCTCTAACTCAAAATTCTTATCAATCATAATGCTAACTCTTAAATTAGTCTTAACTTCCAAATCTCTTTCAAGATTAAATCTATAAGTTATCGGTTGATATCTACTATATGTATCTCTGGAACACTTACCAATTCTAATTCCATCTTCACAATAAATATCAACCTTAAACTTTGCTACCCTAGCTGTACTACTAGCCGTAAAAGTAGATACATATCTTGAATAGGTTACTACAGTCGTAAAAGTAAGTATTACTCCTACATACATACATAACCATTTCTTCAAGTTAACTCTAAATCTTTTACTATGTAATAACCATGTCATTTTCCTCACCTACTTCTCTTTATTTTTTTCTAATCTTTTCTTTTCTAAATACTCTCTAAATTCTTTTTCATCCTCATCTAATATTGGATTATCTTCATTATCTAAACTAATAAATATACAAACTAATATTCCAATAATAAATATCATCACCATCGTAAGTGGACTCTTAAATGAAGCAAGAACTCTTCCAGCATTACTAATCTTCGTCACATACTTTCCCACAACATCTTTTTTTGTTATGGCTTTATCTTCCGCATTATTACTATCACCTTTTGTAACTATCTCATCATCATTAATTGCAACTATCCTATGTGTTACAAAATTATTCTCATCTCTAAAAGTTACGATATCTTTTGTTTTATAATGTTTATCTTTGGTATCAATAATAATCATATCTCCCGGACTTATCGCCGGCTCCATTGAACCACTTACAACCTCTAATAAAGCATATCCTCCAAATGTTGCAAAATCATGTTTCAAAACTTTTACACAAACAAAGCTATAAATATTATATACAAATAATAACCCGAGTAAAACTCCAACAATTCCCAGTACTATCCTTTTAAACTTTTTCATAGTCTCACCTAATTAGAACAATTCTTATCTTTAGTAGTAAAATCAATACTAACAGTCAAACTATAAGGAAGAGTCTTACCCTTAGCTTCTTCTTCCGCAGCCATAATTCCAATCGCTGTATCCACATCATCATGCTTACCATCATCTACCCATCGCCAGAAAATTGTTATCGCCGCTGTCTCACCCTTATTTAGTCTTATCGTCTTATCAGATGTTCCAGACTGACCACTTATAATCGCGGGATTAAAATTAATATCATAACTTGTATCTGTCTTTATTCCATTGTGTAATATCTTATAATGCCTATCTTTAAAATTACTATCAAATGTATCTGTCTTTAACTCTCCATGATAATAATAAAAATTCTTATCTTTATTCTCTGGATCTGTTGCTCTTACTATATATCCCATATTAAGACAACCATTATCGACACAAACTGAATCTTCTTTTAACGTCATACCTATAATATTTAAACTATCATAAGTATCATTTTTAATATTCATTGTATAATACCCACTAGCTCCCGGATAAATCACAAAATCTTTATTATATTTATCTAATGGTATCATATACATTGCTGCATCTGAAT
>CANOGG010000054.1 GCA_947565485.1 uncultured Mycoplasma sp.
CCTTTAAATATGTAGTCGTGTTTAGTTTTTTTTAAGACAAAGAACATGTATTTAGTTGTTTCTAGTTGTTCTTTTAGGTCGCTTGTTTACCAAGTTTTGTATAAAATATACAAGAAATTAAAATAGGGGAAAGAGAGGGATTCTTTAAGTTTTCCATTTTTTTCAATGCGGATGGTTTTAGGAACGATGTTGGCTTTTTGAAATTCTTCGGTTTTTTCTAGCCTGCTTTTAACATTAAACATACGATGAATTAGAATGCTATTTAGATTTTTTGGTTTAGATGTTATTTTAAATTCATGCATTAGTTCTTTAGTAGATTTTCCTTGATATTTCTTAATGATGTTGTTGACATATTCTGTGATAGTAAAGTTGGTTCCTTGGAGAATTTTTTCGACGTTAGAGTAATCGCCGATATATTTTCGTACTAATTGGTTCATATAGGAAATTTTGAAACAGAATGACCTTTGCATAGCGGGAGTATCACTAAAGGGTTGCTTACGAAGAGATTTAGAGCTGCTTCCTTTGGGACTAGCGCCAAGATACATAGTATCAGCCTCAGATATTTCGTGAGCTTTGCCTTCTTTTATTTTGGTGATGATTAAGTTCCAGTCTTCTTCGATTTGCTTTAAGTCAGGATTGGTAGCTAGTTCCAAAAATTTTTCGTGAGTTATTTTCATGTCATGTTTATCTTTATTTGGCTCCCATAAATACCATAATAATTCTATAGTGTTGTTTTTAAACCAAAAATGACTTTTTTGAAATTCAAGTTTATATTCATTCATATAATCAATAATATTGAAGACAAGTCTTTCTTTAGCTGATAATTTACCATTTTTTAGTTTGCGATAAGGTGTTACTTTAAGTTCTATACCAGCGGGCATAAAATCAGGTTCAGAATTATTATTTGTTTCAATACCAAAGACATGTTTTTCTATTAATTGGCCTATTCTACCTTTGTTTTTGGGATTGTTATTAGGTTTTAAGACATTATTTTCTTTTAGAATTTCATTTATTGATTTACCACATAGAGATTTTGATATTGTTATAATTTCTGGTTTAGAATAGAGACGACCTTTTTTCATAAATTTTTTCCTTTCGATCTTGTTTATATTTTAAAAATGGTTTAAAATATAAAAAGATGGTTGATCTTTTTAATTGCCTATATTATAATATATGTGAGTAATAAAAACAACATGGGAGGTAGAAATTGTGGAGAAATTAGTAGTAGAATTATTTGCTGGAGTAGGGGGTTTTAGATGTGGTTTAAATAAAGTAGAATTAATTCATGATAAAGTCGTGGAAAAAGGAGACTGGAAATTTGTTTGGGCTAATCAATGGGAGCCAGCGACAAAGACGCAAGATGCATATTTATGTTATACGAAGAGATTTGGATTTGAAGATACAAGTAATGTCGATATATTTCAAGTTGATAAGAATAAAATACCAGAACATTCGTTGTTAGTGGGAGGTTTTCCTTGTCAGGATTATTCGGTGGCACAGACTTTGGCAAGTAGTAAGGGAATTGAAGGAAAGAAGGGGGTGTTATGGTGGGCAATAAATGATATATTGAAGGTAAAAAGGTCTCCTTTTGTGTTGTTAGAAAATGTAGATAGGCTCTTGTTGTCGCCGGCGAAGCAAAGGGGAAGAGATTTTGGGATTATTTTACGAAGTTTTTTAGATTTGGGTTATGCAGTAGAATGGCGAGTGATTAATGCGGGGGATTATGGAATGCCACAAAAGAGAAAAAGAGTGTTTATTTTCGCCTATCACAAGACAACTAAATATTATAAGATGATGGAGAAGCTTAATTTTAAAGATATAATATTAAAGAAGGGATTATTTGTTAGACAATTTCCGATTGAAAAAGAAGAGGAATTTAGAGAAACTAGTTTGGTAAAGAATGAGTATGAGGATTTGATAGAACTTAATAATAAATTTAAGTTTCAGTTTGGTAATGTGGGGGTGATGATGAAAGGAAAGGTTTATACGGCTAAAGTGAGTGCTATATGTGAAAAAATATGTCCCTTAAGAAATTTAATACAGCGAGAAAAAATAGAAGAGAAGTATTTTTTAAGTGAGGAAATGTTAGAAAAATTTAGGTTTTTGAAGGGAAGAAAGAAAATTCCGAGACTTAAACCTAATGGAGAAACTTATTTTTATGCGGAAGGGGCAATGGCATGTCCTGATAATTTGGATGCACCGGCAAGAACAATGTTGACAAGTGAGGGGAATATAAGCAGGACAACACATATTATAGAAGATTATGAAACGAAGAGAATAAGATTTTTGACGCCTATCGAGTGTGAGAGAATAAATGGATTTCCGGATAATTGGACGAATACGGGGATGAGTGATAGAAGAAGAAATTTTATGATGGGGAATGCTTTGGTTGTTGGAATAATAGAACGCATTGGGAGAGAGCTTAGTTTAACAATAGAGAAGGAATAAAAAACATCTATAGATGTTTTATAAGTGTTAATTTAAAAGTGAAGGGGTATTTGCCATTTCTTCTGGGAGGGCAATATCCATGTATTCAAGGATAGTCGGGGCTATATTGCTTAGGTCGCCACCTTTTTTTAATGTTACATTAGAATCGGTGATGATAAAGGGGACTTTGTTCGTGGTGTGGGTAGTTACAGGATTGCCAAATTCATCAAGCATGACATCGGCATTGCCATGGTCGGCAAGAATAAACATAGTATAAAAGTTATCAACAGCGACTTCGTATAATCTTTGAAGACAGATATCGACCATGGTTACAGCTTTGATAGTGGCATTTAAGTTACCAGTGTGACCTACCATGTCAGGATTAGCAAAGTTAATGAAGATAAAGTCAGTGTCTTTTTCCATAGCAGAAATAGTTTTTTTGGTAATTTCAGCGGCACTCATTTCGGGTTTTAGGTCGTAAGTATCGACTTTAGGTGAAGGAATAAGATTTTTTTCACATTTTTCGATTTTACCATTATACATGCCATCTAAAAAGTAAGTAACATGGGCGTACTTTTCAGTTTCGGCGATGCGACTTTGAGTGAGGCCAAGACTGCTTAAATATCTGCCAATTGGGTTAGTGACATTGATATCTTCTAAGAAGTTGTAAGTATTGATGTCTTTATCGAGCGGGAAGAAACTAAATACTTTGAGGTCGTTGTACTTGATAGTTGGAAATTCTTCGAAATTGGGGTTGGTTAGAGCACGTAATATTTGTTTTGCACGATCACTACGATAATTCATCCAAAGAATTATATCACCATCTTTAATGGTACCTTCGGGGTTAATTATTAAAGGATAGAGAAATTCGTCAGTAAGATTTTTTTTATAGAGAGATAGTACCCCTTCTGTGGCGTCTTTATTTTTGATGCCAACTCCTCTAGTTATGAGGTCATAATAGAACTTAGTGCGGTCATAGTTAGTGTCACGGTCCATAGCGTAGTAACGACCACAAATACTTGCGATGGAAGCATTCGGATTATCGCTTATAGTTTCGCTTAAGTCTTTGATGAAATTGACGCCAGCATTTACTTTAGTGTCACGGCCATCAGTAATAAGATGAAAATATATTTGTTTGGCGTCGTTTTCTTTTAAAATGTCATAGACATCTTGAAATTGAGATGAATCACTGTGGACTTTGCCATCACTATAGAGACCAATGATATGGATAGTCTTTTTTTTGGCTAGTTCAATAAATTCATTAAATAAAGCATTGTTTTGGTCTGGAGATTTTAAAAATTCGGTAATTCTAGGACCATGTTGTTTGATTTTTCGACCAGCGCCAATAGTCATGTGGCCAATCTCACTATTACCAAATTCACCAGGATTTAAGCCAACATGTTCTTCAGACGCATAAAGAGTAGTATGAGGGTAGGTTTCCCAGAGTTTGTCAAAATTTTTAGTATCAGCCATTTTAATGGCATTACCATATTCTTCTTCACGATAACCAAAGCCATCAAGGACGACAGTTAAAACTTTTCGCATTTTTATCACCTTTTCATATCAAAATAATATCATAATTTTAAGAAAAATTGAATATCAATTTAAAAAAAAGGCATAAGCCTTAAATTGTTAAAAGTTTTTTATCAAAGCGGAGGCGGTCGGCAATGGTGGCAATAAATTCAGCGTTGGTAGGTTTATCACGGTCAAAAGAAACACTATTGCCAAATATTTCTTCCATGAGGTCGTAATCGCCACGTGCCCAACTAACTTCGATAGCGTGGCGGATAGCACGTTCGACACGAGAAGCAGTGGTTGAATAACGAACTGCGACTTCGGGGTATACTTCTTTAGTTATACCACCATAGACGTCAGAGTTTTTGTAGAATAAGAAGACACTTTCACGAATATAAGTGTAGCCTTTAATGTGACTTGGAATACCAAGTTGGTGTAATAACTTACTTATTGCGACATGGACTTGGCGTTCAGAATCAGTTAGTTCAACTGGTTTTATATATTCATAGTTAGCAAGTTCTAAGATTCTAGTTTCAAGGGCTAATAGACTAAACGGTTTTAACATATAATAATTAACACCATAGGTATTAGTCATGTTAACTGTATATTCTTTTTTGTAGCTTGTAACAACTATTACTTTTTTCTTGATATGATTTTCTTTCATTTGTTTTAGAATAGTTAGACCGTCTACTTCAGGAAGTATGAGATCCATAACGATGATGTCGAAATCATTTTTGTGAGATAAGATGTAATCTAAAGCGAAGTCTCCACTTTCAATAGATTTTACTACTTTGATTACTGCGTGACTACTAAATTGTTTTTCAATTTTAGTTATGATATTTTTATTATTATCAATAACTAAAACTTTTGTTAAATTTTCCATTTTTAATCTCCTTCTTTATTTAGTTCTTATTTACTACACGCAAGATAATTGTAACATATATTGAGTGTTAAGTCTAGTAAATGTTTTGTCTAGTTATGTCAAATGATGTCGAACTTTGTCGAAAAATGTTTGTTGAAGAAGATTGATTTCTAATTGTGTGGCTAATTCATGAAAAAAGATACCTTTTGGGGGTATCTAAGATATTTTATAATTATTGTTTAAGTAACGTTTGAGACTTCTAGTAGCGCTCATGTATTCTTGTTTGGCATTTTCAACTTCGTGGTAGGTAGTTAGGAAGTCATCTTTGGCATTAGAGGGGGTGAATTTAATGGCATTAGCTGATTTTTCGTAAATGTTTTCAAGGTTATGGTCGCAGTTGGCCTCGATTTTGGCTAATTCATGGGTGTATTCATAGAGACCATATAATCCTAAAGTCATATAGTTTTGTTCAATTCCAGATAAAACTGTGGGAAGAGCATAGGTGGCAAATAAATTATTCATAGTGGAGACTTTAATACGTTTAATTTCACGGTATAGTTCAATTAAAACTTGTTTTTGGTTGTTATTATTTGGGAGATGGTTTATAATAGCGACTAGTTGGTCGTCTAAGGAGCTCGCAAGGGGTTTAATGCTTCTTAGATGAAGAGGTTCTTGGATTAAGGGATGAAGAAGAATTTTTTCGGTTAGTTTGTAGTATAGTTCGTTGTATATTTTTAAAATAAGTTCTAGTTTTTGATATTCTTGTTTGCCATATAAAACTGTGATGACGTGAGAAATTTCTTCTAGAAAAGTGGGGTCTAAATTATTTAGGATAGTGCCAAAGTCGATAGTAGTGCCGATAGTGGCAATAAAATTTTTGTTTTTGTTCGGGTTAGCTAAAAGAATGTTTATGTATTCGGGGGTGATATTACTTAAAATTTTGTAGGAGAGAATAGTCTTGGGAGTTAAATCTTTTTCTAATACGAGTAAGTCTTTAATTAATTTTTTCATTATTTTTTTTTCTTCCTTTATTTGAATTGTATGCTATAATACTATAGTTTTGTAGAAAAGTCAACTTATATTAGTGATTAAGTTTTGAATGTTAAGAGGGTTTAGGATAGCAGATGAGACAATATATCCTGCAAGTTCAGGAATTTTTTCGAAGTTTTGGATATTTTCGGGATTGATGTTGCCACCATAGATTAGGGAGAAGTCGTAGTTGTAATAATCATAGAGGAGATTTTTGATGAAGTTTATGGTGCTTGCTATTTGGTGATAATCAATACGAGTATTACCACTGATTAAATAAGTTGGTTCATAGGCGATGATAATATGGGGAAAGTGGACCTCGGAGATGTTGTTTAAAATGCGAGCGAGACTTTTTTCTAAAACTTGATAAGTAACTTTACGAAGATGTTCTTCTTTAGTTTCGCCGATACAATAGATGACTTGGAGACCATTTTCAAGGGCAGCTTGGATTTTAGATAATATTTCTTTTTCGGTCTCGTTATAGTATGTTCGACGTTCAGCGTGGCCGACAAGAGCATATTTGATATCAAGACTTTTTAGTTGAGTAATGGTAGTATCGCCCGTTAGTTTTAAATTATCGTTTAGGTTAAGATTTTGGCAACAAAGATTAATATTAGTATTTTTAAAGAGAGGGAAATAAATATTACTAGGGGCTAATATAAATTTGGTGTTTTTAAAATTTAAATTGTTAAGAAAGTCTTTTAGTTCGAGCATTTCATAATAGTTTTTATGAGCTTTTAAATTACAAATCAAGTATTTCAATTTTATCTTCCTCACTTATAGCTTCAATTCCGGGGAGAGTACCTTTAGCAATATATTCTAGAGTAGCACCACCTCCACTGGAGATAAATTCAAAAGCATCTTTAAAGCCTAGATTGTTTAGGGCGGAGAGGGTATCGCCTCCGCCGATTACGACTTTAGCGGGAGAGCTTTTTAGAGCATTAAATATCTCAGTAGTACCGTTTTTGAAAGCATTTTCTTCATAGATACCCATAGTTCCATTGATAAAGATTGTTCCACTGGCATTAATAATAGTACTGTATTTTTTGATGGTTTTGATGCCAATGTCTTTGATGATGTCGTTAGTATCGATTTTATTGGTTGTTTTGATAGTAGGGGCAGTATTACTATAAGAGTTTTCGACTACCGCATCAAGGGGGAAAGCAAATTTTTCTTTGTAGGTTAACATTAAGTTTTTAAGTTCTTGGATAATGGCGTCATTTTCGGTTTTAAGAGAGATGCCAACTGAGAGCCCTAGAGCGTATAGGAATGAGTTTGCAATACCACCACTTACTAAGAGATGGTCACACTTAGGGAGGAGGCTTTTAATGATTTCTAGTTTGTCATCGACTTTAGCTCCGCCCATTATAACGGTGAAAGGCCTAGTTGGCTCTTTTAGAGTGCTATTTAACATGTTTATTTCTTTTTCAGCAAGAAAGCCAAGACAGTTGGGTAGAAATTTCGGAATACCAACGACACTGGTGTGAGCACGGTGGCTTGAGGCAAAAGCATCAAGAATGAAAACTTCACCTAGTTCAGATAGTTGCTTAGCAACTTCGTCGTTGAGGTTAGATTCTAGGGAATTTGGAACATCTAAAAAACGAGTATTTTCTAAGAGAAGTATTTCACCACTAGTAAGACTTAAGGCTAAAGCTTTAGTTTCTGGTGATAGAATGTCTGATGCGAATTTAATGGGTCTATTTAAAAGGCGTTCTAAGCATGTTTTAACAGGTTCAAGGG
>CANOGG010000055.1 GCA_947565485.1 uncultured Mycoplasma sp.
CGGTTACGCAAATTGACTTACCCGAGATTGACGAAGTGGAAAAAATCGCTCTCATCAAAAAATTAAAGGAATTAATAAGAGAATATGTCGCCAGTTCTAAACACGTCTCTAATAGCATTTTAAATAGCCTTAAGACGATTGATGATTTATCTCTTCTAACTGATACTATCACATCTTTTCTTCCTCTCGCTTTCTCTAAAAAACTTGAATATGTCGCCGAGATAAATGCTTTATATCGAGCTAAAAGTCTTTTAAAAGACATTAAAGTGGAACTTGAAGTCCTAAAACTTGATGAAAAACTCGATGAAGAACTTCAAAACAGCCTTGAGTTAAACCAAAAAGAATTTATTTTAAAAGAAAAAATTCGTATTATTGAAACTGAACTTGGTAACAACGAAATCAAAGGCAAAAGTGATTATACCACTAAACTTGAAAAATTAAAACTTCCAGCGTCTACTGATACAAAAATCACTCACGAAATAAATAAACTCGACTACACGAGTGAAATATCTCCCGAAAACGCGATGATTAGAAACTATCTTGACTGGATATTAAACTTACCCTGGCATAAAAAAAGCTTTGAGAATAACAATCTTGAAGATATCAAAACTAAACTTGACGACAAGCATTATGGTCTAAACGAAATCAAAGACCGTATCATCGAATATGTTGTCTTAAAGAAAAATAATCCCAACTTAAAGAGTCCTATTATTTGTTTAGTTGGTCCTCCCGGTGTTGGTAAAACTAGTATTGCGAGGAATATTGCCAGTACTCTAAATCGTAAGTTCTACAAAATAAGCGTCGCTGGTCTGAATGACTCCTCAGAACTAATTGGCCATCGTCGCACTTATATTGGCTCTAATCCTGGCAAGATTATCCAAGGCTTAAAAAAATGTGGCACAAAAAACCCTCTGTTTTTAATAGATGAAATTGATAAAATGACTATCAATCACAAGGATGATCCCTCAGGTGCTCTTCTAGAAATCCTCGATAAAGAACAAAACACCGAGTTTATCGATAACTACATTGAAGAGACTTTCGATTTATCAGAAATATTTTTTATTCTAACCGCGAACTCTCTTGATAATATTCCTGGTGCTCTAAAAGACCGTCTAGAAGTCATCAATATCTCTAGCTATACGAATAATGAAAAAATAGATATTGCCAAAAAATATCTAATTCCCCGTATCTTAGAAGAAAATAAAATCGACAATAAAATCATCTCTATTAGTGATGAAATGCTAAGCTACTTAATTGATACTTATACTAATGAAGCTGGTGTTCGCGAATTATCTCGCGCTCTTGATAAAGTAATACGTAAACTAGTCGTCTTAGGCCGCATTAACGAACGTACCAAAATCAGTCGTATTCGTCTAAAAGAATATTTAGGAATACCTAAATATAGCAAACTTGAGAACAAAAAGCATGAATTTCCAGGTCGCATCAATTCCCTTGGTGTAACTCCCCATGGTGGTATCATCATTCCTGTTGAAACTTGCATTTTTGAAGGAAAGGGGAACTTCCAAATTACAGGCATGCTCGGTAAAGTAATGGAAGAGTCAACTAATGTCGCCTTAAGCTTTATCAAATCTCATAACAAGATGTTTAATCTTCAAGATTTTTTCTTCAATATTAAAGACATTCATATCCATTTCTTAGAAGGTGCTACTAAAAAAGATGGTCCTAGTGCAGGCGTTAGTATTACAACCAGCATTCTAAGTCTCTTATCTAACCATCATATAAGCAGTCAAATAGCTTTTACTGGCGAAATCACCCTAAATGGCGACATCTTAAAAGTCGGTGGTATCAAAGAAAAAATCATCGGTGCTTATAACAACAACATTAAAACTATTTACATCCCTTTAAGTAACGAGTATGACTTAGAAGAAATACCTCCCGAAATAAAATCGGAACTAGAAATCAAATTGGTTCGTAACTACTTCGAAATATATAATGAACTATTTACTTAAAAAGTGAGACCTAATACCTCACTTTTTTTTGCTTAAAAGATATCTAAAAATATTTTTTTTTGCTATAATTAAATTATGGAGGAAAACTTATGAATATAAAAGAAACTTTAGGCCTTAATAACGCCCAACTAATAACTGGAGATGAACTAACGAAACTAGGAAATTTTTGCCTCGACACGAGAAAAATTGAACCAGGTTGTACTTTCTTAGGTCTCCAAGGTGAAAAAGTAAATGGCAGCTCTTTCTACCAAGAAGCATTAAAAAAGGGGGCTAAGACTCTAATTTTAGCTGACATCTCTCTTGATGAAACAATTCTTACTAAATATCCCGACCGTAACATTATTCTGACTGATAATGTCTTAGAATATATGATTGAGGTCGCCAAGAAAAAACGTGCCAGCTTAAATATCCCGGTAATCGCTGTCACTGGCAGTGTTGGCAAAACTAGTACTAGAAACATCATCGCTAATACTCTAAGTATTAAATATAAGGTTCTAAAAACCAGTGCTAATCTAAATACCAACATTGGTCTTGCAATGACTCTTCTATCTCATAAAGATGAGGAAGTTATCGTCCTCGAAATGGGTATGAATCATTTTGGCGAGATAAGAGAGCTAACTAATATTGCCCGTCCGACTCTTGCTGTTATCACAAACATTGGCACTGCCCATATCGGTTACTTAGGCAGTCGTGAAAATATCTTAAAGGCTAAACTAGAAATCTTAGAGGGTTTGTCTGGGCCCGTAATTATTAATAACGATAATGACTTACTCCATGCTTGGCATGAACAAAATACTACCTACCAAGTTATCACTTATGGTATCGATACACCTAGTGACTATCAAGCTCAAAATCTTACTATCGCTTCATCCACCAGTCATTTTACTCTAGGTGAAGACAAAGTAACAATCAATGTCTCTGGTCGTCATTTCATTTATAACTCTCTGGTAGCCTTTGCAGTGGGTGACATCTTTGCTATTCCTCATTATGATATTATCGCGAAACTAACTAATATTCCTTTAGAAAAAAACCGTCTTGAAATCATCTCGAAATCTCATTATACCATCATTAACGATGCTTATAACTCCAGTTATGATTCCCTATATTATGCCCTTGAAGTCTTAAGTACTTATCAAACTAAAAAAATTGCCATTTTAGGCGATATCTTAGAACTTGGAAACTTTGGCGAAGAAATTCATCGTCAAATAGGACCTTTAATCACCCAAAATAATATTGATATTTTAATCACTATTGGTAATCTCTCTAAATTTATTGGTGAAGAAGCTCTAAACCATGGCTTTAACCCAACTAACTATTATCACTTTTCTAATCATAAAGAAGCTCTTAACATCATAAATAATAATAAAGAGGGTAGTACTATTCTAATTAAAGCCAGTAATGGTATGCATCTCTTAGACTTAGTCGCTATCCTAAAGGAGGACAAATGAAAAAAATTGCAGTAATCTTTGGCAGTTCCTCAAACGAACATGACGTCTCAATCGTCTCTGCCTCATCCATCATCAAAAACTTAAACCACGAAAAATACACCATCACGCCTGTATATTTAGACCATGATAACAAATTCTTTGAATGGACTAAACCCATCTCCGAAATCAATATTTTACCCCTTGGAACGCTTCCTAAAACCTTAACCGAAATATCTGATATTCTCACTTACTTCCGCAGGTTTGACTTAGTCTTTATTATGATTCATGGCAAAAATGGTGAAGATGGTCTTTTAAGTGCTGTCTTTGATTTTCTAAAAATCAAATATCTCGCTAATAGCCCTAGTGCCAGTATCACCACGATGGATAAAATTTTAACTAAAATAATCCTCGAAACAAATGGCCTTAAAACCGCCCCCTATCTTGCTTTCACTAAATATAACCACGAGTTCTTATATCAAGACACTAGCCTAAACTTCAATGAAGTTCTTACAACCATTAATACTAACTTAAAATACCCCTTATTTGTTAAACCCGCTAATAGTGGTTCTTCCATCGGTGTTACTAAAGTTTTAGCTCCCTCTGACCTGGAAAATGCTCTAAATACTGCTCTTGCGACCGATAATCGCATTTTAGTTGAAGAGAAGATACAAGGTCAAGAAATAGAGTGTGGCCTCTTAGAACAAAATAATGAAGTAATTGCCTCTTCTCTAGGCATTGTAAAATCTGCTGAAGACTTCTATACTTTCACTGCCAAATATACTAACATCGCAAGTAAAACTGAAATTCCCGCCCTTATAAGTCCTGAAAAAACATCGGAAATACAACAAAAGGCTATTAAAATCTTTAAAATCTTAAACTGTCATGGCTATAGTCGCTGTGATTTCTTCTTAAAAGATAATGGTGAGATAATCTTTAATGAAATAAATACCATCCCTGGGTTTACTACCATTAGTATGTATCCTAAACTTTTTGAAGATGCTGGTCTAAAATATCAAGACCTCTTAGATATCTTAATCACGGAAGCCCTAAAAAGAGAATAGGCGTACTATTCTCTTTTGTCGAAAAATGTCGAACTGTTTTTCTTGCATATTTTGAAATAAAGTTATAAAATAAAAAGCGTAGTTCTGAAATTTACCTACACACCTTTTATCCTAAAAAAATTAACGTTTATTAAAGAGTCCAAAAATTTAGACCTTATTTCATTTCAGAACTACTTTTTTATCGCGCTAAAGCATAAGCTGCAAGAGATGCAATAACACTTGCGACCATTGCTATTAACATACACCAAGCAAAAATTTTTCTTGCTTTCTTATTCATAATATCACCATCACTTTTTCATTACCTATATAATTTATCATATTTTGTCCCAATTTTCAATATAGTTTACTGGTGATTTTAATGATTAATATCCTAAAAAAGCTTAAAAATAACCGTCGGTTTCTCTCTCTAACGGGAATTATGCTTATTTTAGGCTTTTTTCTTGGCTTAATTTTCTTCAAAAAACTAATCAAAACCTCATCTCTTATCCCTGAACTAGAAAATTTCTCTACTTACTTCCAAACTAACCACTTAAATTTCATTTTGAGTCATTTCCTAACCATCTCTATTTTAATCACTTCCTCTCTAACCCTTATCGGCCTAATTCTATTTCCCATTTATTTTCTTTATCTTGGTTTTATTTTAAGCTTTAATATTTCCTCTCTAACGCATATTTTCGGTCTAAACGGTTTTATCTTTAGCCTCATCTACTTACTTATCACTAAAATGTTATATATTGCCATAATTAGCTTCATTTTCCGCAAAATTTTAAATATCGTCCATCTTCTAAAAAAATACTTCTTTAATAAAGAGGCCAATCTTTCTTATGGTCTTAAAAAGAACTTCTGCCTCTTATACTTTAGTCTCTTTCTCATCTTCCTAAATGACTTATTTATCTACATATTTGGCTCCAAAATTCTCCAGAAACTTGCATTTCTCATTAAATAATATCTTTTTCTAATATTTAGTGCTATAATAAATACGTGATGTATTATGAAAAAAGTAATTGTTGGCCTAAGTGGGGGAGTAGACTCCGCTGTCGCTGCTCTTATTCTAAAAGAACAAGGATATGAAGTCGAAGGTTTATTCATGCGTAACTGGGACTCGATGTTAAACAACGACACTCTTGGTAATCCCAATTTTAATGAATCTATCTGCCCTCAAGAACAAGACTATAACGATGCTATAAAAACTTGTGAAATCTTAGGCATCAAACTCCACCGTGTGGACTTCATCAAAGAGTATTGGGATAATGTTTTCACTTACTTTTTAGACGAACTAAAAAAAGGTCGCACTCCAAACCCCGATTTACTATGTAATAAATTTATCAAGTTTGATTTATTCAAAAAAGAAGCTTATCGCTTAGGGGCTGATTATATCGCCACCGGCCACTATGCTAAAATTGAAAATAATTCTCTTTATCGTGCCTTTGACAAAAATAAAGACCAATCTTATTTTCTTGCTGATATTACCAAAGACCAACTAACCAATGTCTTATTTCCATTAGGCGAATATACTAAACCTGAAATTCGCGAAATGGCAGAGAAAGCCGGTTTAAATGTTGCTACCAAGAAAGATTCTACTGGCATTTGTTTCATTGGCGAACGCCATTATCAAGATTTTATTAAAAATTATTTAAAACCTAATCCTGGACCTATCGTCGATGTTGCCACTGGTGAAACGATTGGCACCCATACTGGTCTCATGAACTATACTATCGGTCAGCGAAGAAATGTCGGCTTAAGTGGTGATGAGAAAAGACATTACGTTTGTGGTAAAAATGTTAGCCAAAATATCCTTTATGTTGCCTTTGGGGATAACGAATATCTTTATAGTGATTCCTGTACCCTAGATAATATAAATCTCTTAGAATCCAACTTACCATCTAACTTAACTGCCAAATTTCGCTATCGTGGTGAAGATATTCCCATTATTATTGAAAGGATACTTGACACTGAAATAAAAATAAGCTATCCCGGCTTAGCCAAATCTGTCACACCAGGCCAAGCTTGTGTCTTCTATGACGGTGAAAAATGCCTCGGATGTGGTTTTATTAAAGATGTCTCTAAAAATGGTGAAAAAATTTGGTACCTCTCTTAAAACTCCCATAAAACCAGGAGAGGGGAGGGGTTTTTACTTCCTAAATAGAGTAGGCGAGAATTCCCGTCTTCTTTTAATTAAAAAGTCAAACATTTTGTTTACTATCACTTGACATATTTTGTTAAGTAGCTTATAATAAAAATGTAAATAATAAAAGGAGATAGAAAATGAATAGTTTAAATGAATTATTACAAGAATTAGGAATATCTAAAGTAAGATTAGCTAAATATTTAAACGTCTCTAGGCAAATGGTTTATAATTATCTTGAACTTGAAGATATTAATAAATGGCCTAAAGAAAAGAAAATATTACTCTTAAAACTTCTAGATATTGAAGATGGAGATGAAGGAACTCTCCAAGGACTTAAGATTACCACCGACTATCTTATGGCTGTCGAAAATCGTCTTAACCAAGGAGTCAAGAATTCCAGCGATTTAGACAATTACTTTGATATGAAAGGGCTAGAAAAAGAAGAACAGAATCTCATCGTCGACATAACTTACTTATTAAAAGAAAAATTACTCGATGAAACCAAGAAAGAAGAAAACTTTCATGCCATCACATATCTTTATCATATGTTACAATCAATTGATAATGTTCCGGAAATAAAATATATTTTAGGCTATATGTCTAAAACTACTGGTTTCATCAAACCTGATGAATTTGTCTTTGACGAAGACCATCAATTCATCTTTGAAGGAATATTATATTCTGCCTTAACTTTATACAACAATGGTGGTGCTAGCCGAAGTAAACTAGCTGAAAGCCACAAACGTTTTGTTCAAGAAATTGAACAAAAAAAAGAAGAAAAATTAAGTCGCACTCAACAACTAAATACTATCAAAATTCAAGCCTTAAGAGAGCTTGGATACACTGAAATC
>CANOGG010000056.1 GCA_947565485.1 uncultured Mycoplasma sp.
CTGTTATTGCTACCGCTGGTGGTACAGTTATCAAAGTAGTTAAAGGATGTTCTGAAGGTAATAGAAGATGTGGTGGTGGTTTTGGTAATTATGTCATGATAGACCATGGTAATGGCTTAACTTCTCTTTATGGCCATCTCTCTAGTGTTTCAGTTACTACTAACGACACTGTTACTCAAGGCCAAAAAATTGGTATCACCGGTAGTACTGGTGTCTCAACCGGTCCTCACTTACACTTCGAACTTCGCTTAAATGGCACCAAAGTTGATCCTTTAAATTATGTTAGTGCAACCGACACCAGACCAAAAGGCAGCTATTCTCTTGATACTGGTGATATAGATGTCAACTTTATAAATTTCCTCCATAGTTGGGAGGGAACTGGCCCTGGAGCCACTGATACAACTTATACAGTCTATGCTGACCCCGGAGGTGTCCTAACTGTAGGCTATGGTGTTACTCTAAAATATAATCCCGACCTCTTCCGTGCTCGAGGCATTGACCCCAACAAAATAAAAAAAGGCGATAAAATCAATCGTCAGTTAGTCGATAGTATCGAACTAGAAATAGTCGCTGGTAAATTAAATAGTGTCAAAAATACGACCAGTAAATGTGTCAATCTAAATGATAAACAAATATATGCTTTAGTAAGCCGTATGTACAACACTGGTAATATCAGTAGTTTTTGCGCCAACTATGATAAATATAAATTAACAGAACAATTATATACAAACTACATGAGTAAACCGATTACCCAAAAAGGTACAGTTCTAAAAGGTTTAATTCGTCGTCGTGAAGCTGAATGGGACTTATTTTACAAAGGTATATATCATAATAATGGATAGAAAGGGAACTTTAAAATGAATAATAAAAGAACTAAAAAAGTCGTTTATACGATATTAATAATTTTTGTTATATTAGGTATTATCCTCGTTATAGTAACTCGGGGTAGTAGTGCATCTGACCCTAAAAAACCAACCACTCCAGGTAACCCATCAACTACACCGGGAACAAATCCTGATAACCCTGATGGTAACAAAGAGGAGGGCAGTACTCCCATCACTCCCAAAATCTTAAAGGATGCCTCTGAATTTTTCACTATCCAAAATATAATCACAACTTACCTAAATTATATCCAAGAGGGTGATACTACCGCGGTTTATAACCTCTTATCAAGAACTTATACCAGTACTCATAACTTAAATACCAGTAATTGCCTCGTAGAAAATATCCCCTATGAGTCTTATACTTATAAAGCCACTAAAATAAATTACTACGAACTAAACGATGATATCACAGTCTATTTTGTCATTGGTGAAGCTAAAGAAGACTTATTTGAAAGTTCTTATAACTCTAAAACCATCTATCACTTAGTAACTATCGACTTAAGTAATTTTACCTCCAGCATCACACCCTTAAAAGATGTTACTGAATACAATAATGCTTTAACTAAAACTAAAACAAGTGACTTAACCTCTAATATCACCAAAAATAGTTATAACACCTTTAAATTCCAAAATGTAAGCACTGACACCCTAGTCTCTACTTACTATTATTATTATCTTGATAAATTACTCCATGACCCAAAGAGTGCCTACGAACTTCTAAATAAAGAATATCGCGAGAAAAGATTTAAAACCTATGAATTATTTACTACTTATCTAAACGAAAATATCTCTTCGTTAGGCGAGGCTACTATCGCTAGCTACCGTTATAAAGAAGGAACTACCAATACTTATTACATTACTAATTCTAAAGGTGATACCCTCATTTTCCGCGACCGTGGAATTATGCAATTAGAGGTCTATTTAGACGAAGTAACTATCAAACTCTAAAGAAAGATGATAATTAAAAACAGGCTTAACCAAAAATCAAGTTCTAAAGACTTAAAAAAAATAAAATTTAAAACTTTCTAGCCCTCATATGGAAAGTTTTTAAATACCTAAAATTATTTTTCTTGACATTCTAAGCACTACACTATATAATATAAACCATTAAAAAAGGGGAAAATAACTATGGAAAATAAAACAGCTTTAAAATATGAAACTACACTTTATAAACTAGAAAAAATATTGAAAGACTAAAAGGTTTAAAAATTGACACCTCTAACTTTGAAAAACAACTTGAAGAAGTCAAGCATACCTTAACCAAAGAAACTAAAAATAGAGTATTAGATAGTGTTTTAACTGTCTTTTCTAACGAAGCTTATGTTTTAGCAACTTCTAAACTCGAAAAAATCTTATTTAACTTAAATGCTTATGAAATTTATATGCAACTAAAAGCCTACATCCAATATATAAATTACTATATTACTAATGATGATTTAGATATTCCTGATTTAGCTGAGACTAGCGCTAAGCTAGTTGATATTTTAAATGACATCCAAAATTCTGAAGCTCTTGATTATGAAATAGAGCGACCATTAATTGAAGAAATATATGAACTAACACTCGAATTTATCAAACTGGAAATCAAAAAGACTGGTAAAAGTTTAACTCTTGAAGAAATCAAGAAAAATGAAATTCACCAATTAAATTTAGATAAAGCCATTTCTACCGAACTTTCACGCTTAAATTTAAAAGATAAAAAATACACCAAACTAAATTATTTAATTGCTAAAGCTAATACCCAAGGACTAGATTCCACTTACGTCGACTTTGATATTATTTCTCATCTTATTATCAGCGACTTAAACACTTCAGAAAAACTCCAATTAGAAAAAGTATTAAAAAGAAAGGAAATCATTTATAATTCTAAAATAAAGAGCCTCAAAACAGAAGTTAATGCCTCTAAAACCCGGCTTGACCAATTAAAAGAAGAAATAGCCGAAATTCAAGATACTATTAAAATTGAAACTAGATTAGCTACTATTTCCGGAGTAATAACTGCAAGTCTTTTATTTGGCACTATCTTTGGTAGTCTAAAATGGAGTATCCATCGGGAATATAAGAATACTATTACAACCACTTCCCAAGATGATTCTTGGGTTACTGAAGAATACCGTAAAAATGCTCTAAACAAAACCTATTTTTGTGAAGCTATGCCATTTCATGCTACTGAAGAGTCTTTTGAACGCACTATTGAAAAATATGATGTAAGTGGGTTAGGTGATTTATCTATTCCTGAATATTTAGAACTAAACTTTGAAAGCTTAGGTCTTGCTAAAGAAGAAATTATCGAGACTAAAGCTGATTTAAGTCTAAGTGATTTATATCACGAAATATCTTATACAATCGAAAAAATTGAAGTAGATATCAATGATTTTCAAGATACTAGAGACTTTATCGAATGGTTGTCGTATTTTTCTATTTTATTACTAAGTGCTAGTATATTATTTGTATTTTTTCATTTAAAAATTTCAAGTATCTCTTGTAGGCATTTCCTATCTACCTTCCCTGATTACCAATCAGATGTCTCCCATAATTATTACCATTTAACCCCCAATTTTTTAGCTAAAATTCCTCTAATTTTACAAGACCAAAAACGTTTAAAAGAACTTAAACTAGCCGAAATTACCACCCAAGAAGACTTAGAAAAATTAGAATATGAATATCGAAAAGTATTACTCGATAGTAAAAATATTATGGCTTATGTTGGAAGTACTCTTCCTATATTAGAAGAAAAAGCCAAAGAAGATAAGTCATCTAGTCTTCAAGAAAATTTAACCTACCTAAAAAAATATTTAACTGTTCTCAAAGTAAAGCTTCATGATATTGAAAATATTCTTGAAATTAACAATCAAAAGCGCTTGACTAAAACCAAATAATAGCTTATACTAAAAGTATCCAAAAAAAAGGGGTAAAACCATTGAACCAATATTTTGCAAATAACGTCAATCTAAAAAGTGAACGAAGAATCATAAAATATACCTATGATTCCTTTTGTCTTGAATTTATTAGTGACAATGGTGTCTTTAGTAAAGATAAAATTGATTATGGCAGCCGTCTCCTAGTTTCAACTTACCTAAAAACTAACCCGGAAATTACGAATTTCCTCGATGTCGGTTGTGGCTATGGCTTCTTAAGTATCGTTTTATCACAAGCCTTAAAGATAAAAGGTGAGGGCATTGATATCAATAAACGTGCTCTAAAGCTTGCACAAGAAAATGCCCAATTAAATAATGTTAGTGTCTCATTTTATGAGAGTGATATATATAATAAAGTTAGTGGCGAGTTTGACCTTGTTATAACTAACCCACCCATCCGTGCTGGCAAAGTTGTCGTCTTAAAAATTCTAAAAGAGGCCTCACACTTTTTACGCACCAAGGGCGAGCTGTGGTTTGTTATAAGAAAAGACCAAGGTGCCAAAAGTACCATTAAAGAATTAAGTACTACTTACCAAACAATCGAAATTAAAGAAAAAAGTAAAGGTTTTTTCATAATTATGGCAAAAAAGAATTGACATCAAAATAATTTACTGTTAAAATCTTAAATTGGTGACGTATTTGTTTTTTCTTTAAATGAGCACTAAAAAAATTTTAGATATGTGCGTGAAATCGTGGCTTCAAAAGTTGAAAAAGTTCGAGACCATAGAGAAAGAAGAACATTCTCTAGAAGTCGCAACACAATGGAGTTGCAAGATTTACTTGAAATTCAAAAAAAGAGTTATCAAGAGTTCTTAGAAGTAGGTATCAAGGAAGTATTTGAAGATTTATTACCTGTTGAATCTTTTACCGGTAATATAACGCTCGAATTTGGTGAGTATTCTTTTGATGTCCCAAGATATTCTATTAAAGAAGCAAAGGAACGGATGGTAAACTATGCTGCACCATTAAAAGTCCAAGCTCGTGTATTTATACATGAAACTGGCGAAGTAAAAGAACAAGAAATATTCTTAGGTGATATGCCATTAATGACCGATTCTGGTACATTTATCATTAACGGTGCTGAACGTGTAATCGTCTCACAATTAGTCCGTAGTCCATCTATCTATTTTAAACGTGAAATAGATAAAAATGGTCGTCGTATAATCACGGGCGAGGTTATACCTAACAAAGGAACCTGGCTTGAATACGAAGTTGACGCTCGTAACATCATGTATGTTCGTATCGACCGTACTAGAAAAGTTCCAATTACGACTTTCCTAAGAGCTTTAGGCTTATCTAATGATGAAGATATCTATGCGGTATTTGGCGAAAATGATTATTTAGCTAATACTATCGAAAAAGACTCTACTAGAAATACTGATGAAGCTTTAATCGAAATTTATGAAAAACTTCGTCCAGGCGAGCCTGCTACTCTAGATAGTAGTAAAAACCAATTAGTAACAAGGTTCTTTGACCGTTTCCGTTACGATTTAGCTAAAGTTGGCCGCTACAAATTTAACAAGAAATTAAACGTTCTTGACCGTCTTCTTGGTTGCACTTTAGCCGAAGATATTAAAGAGGGTAAAAAGGTAATTGTTGAAAAGGGTACTTTAGTAACTAAAGAAGTCCTAGAAATTCTAAAACCTGTATTCCAAAATGGATACAATTTAAAGAAAACAATCATAAACGAAGAACTTGATGAATATGATATGATTCAAGAAGTTTTAGTCTATGACAAAGAAAATCCTGAACAGGTAATCAAAATTATTGGTAATGACACTAAAACCGAAGTTCGTCGTCTAACTATACCAGATATTTATGCGTCTGTATCTTACTATTTAAACTTACATAATAATATTGGTAATACTGATGAAATTGATAACTTAGGTAATCGTCGTGTTCGTCAGGTTGGTGAACTTATCCAAAATGTCTTTAGAACTGGTATGTCTCGTATGGAACGTGTAATTCGTGAACGTATGACTACCCAAGAACTAGACAGTGTTACACCAAAAACTTTAATTAATATTAGACCTGTAACCGCGGCTCTAAAAGAATTCTTTGGTTCTTCACAATTATCCAAATTCATGGACCAAATTAATCCTATCGCAGAACTAACAGACAAGAGACGTTTATCTTCTCTTGGACCTGGTGGTCTATCTCGGGACCGTGCTGGCATGGACGTTCGTGACGTTAACGCCTCTCACTATGGTCGTATCTGTCCAATCGAATCACCAGAAGGACAAAACATTGGTCTTATCACATCTTTAGCCGGATATGCTAAGATTAATGAATATGGTTTCATCATGACACCATATCGTAAAGTAAATGATGGTGTCGTTACTGATGAAATAGTCTATATGACCGCGGATGAAGAGACTGATTTCTATATTTCCCAAGCAACAGTTGACTTAGACGAAAATAATCGTATTGTAAATGATGAAATATTATGTCGTTTAAATGGCGATAACGTCATGGCTAAAAGAGAAAGTGTTAACTTTGTCGATGTTGCACCAAGTCAAATTGTCTCTATAACAACTAGTTGTATTCCATTCCTTGAATATAGTGATGCCAATCGTACTTTGATGGGTTCTAACATGCAACGTCAAGCAGTTCCACTCTTAACTAGTGAAGCTCCAATCGTTGGAACTGGTGTTGAATACATTGCTGCTCGTGACTCTGGTTCTACTGTTGTTTGTAAAGCTGATGGTGTCGTTGAATATGCTGATGGTAAAAAGATAATCGTTAAAAATGCTAAAGGCAAAGATACTTATTATCTCGCAGATTTTGAACGTACTAACGCCTCAACTGCCCTAAACCATCACCCACTTGTTAAAAAAGGTGATAAAGTCCATCGTGGTGAAGTAATCGCTGATGGCCCATCAACCGAAAAAGGTGAGTTAGCCTTAGGTAAAAATATGACTGTCGCTTTCATGACATTCAATGGTTATAACTATGAAGATGCGGTAATATTAAATGAAAAACTAGTCAAAGACGATGTTTATACATCTCTCCATATCGACCACTACGACATCGATTGTCGTGATACCAAACTTGGTTCTGAAGAAATTACTCGTGATATTCCAAATGTCGGCGAAGAAGCTCGTAAGAACCTCGACTCTAATGGTATTGTAAGAATTGGTACCGAGGTTAAAGAGGGCGATATCTTAGTTGGTAAAGTAACACCAAAAGGTGTCCAAGAACTAACCAGTGAAGAAAAACTATTACACGCTATCTTTGGCGAAAAGACTCGTGAAGTTCGTGATACCTCTTTACGTGTTGAACATGGTGCCGCTGGTATTGTCCATGATGTTAAAATCTATACTAAAGAAAACTCTGACGAACTCCCAGCTGGCGTTTCCAAAATCATTCGTGTTTACATTATTCAAAAACGTAAAATCCAAGTTGGTGACAAAATGTCAGGCCGTTATGGTAATAAAGGTGTTATCTCTCTTGTTTTACCAGAAGAAGATATGCCATACATGCCAAATGGTAAACCTGTTGATGTCATGCTAAACCCTCTAGGTGTTCCATCTCGTATGAACATTGGTCAAATATTAGAGTTACAC
>CANOGG010000057.1 GCA_947565485.1 uncultured Mycoplasma sp.
CTTTTAAGTAGCTAGATGGTTAATTATCCATTCATAGTATTTTTTGCGCTTTAAGATAGATAATTTATATTTATCGCCATTTTTCATGGTAATTAGAATACCAAAAGGGAAAAATGGTGGAGTGAGACAGGTTTTGGCAGTCTCGATGTCTTTCATTTCTATTTCCCAACTAACACTTTCGGTGCCAACTAGTCCTGATGCTAAAAAAGCAATTCTTTTGTCAGTAAAATAATATTTACCACTTACTTGGCGATTGATGCTTATATTAGGCATTTTCCAACAGTCGCCGGTTACTTTCTCAGCAAATAATTCTTCGTCATCTTTTACTTCATATACTTTTTTTGACAATTTTAATTCCTCCTACTTCATATGAATTTTACGATAAAAATTATAGCACAAGAAATGATATTTTACAACGGGAAGAAAATAATTTTTCAGGGATAATTTATGGGCAAAAAATATCAATGTTATCTGTACTATACTTTTGATTTTTGACTACTTTATAAGTTTCATTTGTTTTATTTACATTGCATCTTATAACATCATAAAATGGGGTGTCATAATAGATGACATTGTCGCCAGAGACTTTAACAAGAGCGAATCTCGGGGCTTGATGGATATTAATGACTCCAAGAAAATCAATGATGAAAAGAAGAGATAATGATAAGATTACATAAGTAATATTAGTTATTATCTTACTAGTTGTTTTTAGCTTTCTTATCATAATATTAAAACCGATTAGGGATACTAAAAGGCCAAATAAAGAGTAGATACTACCCCAACTTGATTCACTAGGGAATACGGTAATAGCTGTAAAAGATATTAAGAGTCCTAGTCCAAGAAAAATAAGGGCGATGATGTTAGTTTTGTTTTCAAGTAATTTATTGGTATAGCTTATCGTGTTGATAATGTTGGCCTCGAGTTTTTCTTGGTAGTTCTCCCCTTTTACTTTTTCACCACTCATTAAGTCATTGATGGTAATGCCTAGAATTTGACATAAGGGTTGAAATAGCGACAAGTCGGGCATATTTTTGCCATTTTCCCAGTTAGAGATAGTGCGGTCTGTGACGCCTAGTTGTTCAGCTAATTTCTCTTGTGTTAATTTTTTGTCTTTGCGACATGCAGCAATAAAATTGCCAATGTGTTCTTGATTCATAAAAAATAATGCTCCTTTCACTAGCAATTTTATAATAAATGTGCATTTTAGGACACGAAATAAAACTGGAGTTTGGGAATTTTATGTTAATTTATTTTTATAAAGAAGCTTATATTTTTTTGTAATTTATTTTTAAGTCCAAGTTTACTAAAGTTGGGTAATAATACTTTGTTATTTTACTTTGTGATAAATGTTAGTGCAGGATTTACAAGTTATTTTTAGATTATAACTCGATAATTTTGGGTCAAGGATAGTGATTAAGGGTTCATTATCTTTAGGACAGCATAATCTATTTTTAATAGTTAAAAGTTCGGTAGCGTTATTAGTACCTGGTTTACTGTCTTGGAAATTTAGGATAGCACTTCCCCTACTGCCACAAAGACAGGTGTAGTTAAATTCGATGCTATCATAGGTTTGGTAGCATAAATAACCAATATTGGTTCCACAGGAAGTGCAGTACATCCAGCCACCATAGTTAGCAGCTAATCTAGTGTTTGTTAGTTCTTTGTTTTTTAATATTCGTCCCATAATTTGGTCCTTTCTAATTTTTTTATAATGATTTTAGATAATTTAAGAGAGGTTTTAGGTATTTTTGGTTACTTATGTCATATGATTTTTTTAGAGAATTAGCCATACCTATCTCTTCTGAGCTTTTATTTTCTTTTTTTTCGAGCATGGAGGTAGCAAATTTCATCAGCATTTTGTCTAGTAAAGGCATTTTTTCATAGTTTATACCAGCAGGAAAATAAAAGTGCTTAATAACTTGTAATTCGTTAGTCGTTAAGTTATGATGCCAAACTTCTTTGATAGAGTTAGTTTCTTTTGGAGTAGCTCCGGTTGTAAAAATAATTAGTTTGGAGTCTAAATTTAATTTTTTAATTTTGTTTAAACCATCTATTCGACCAGCGTGTATTCTAGTGCCGAATATAATTAGGTCATAGTTATTAAAAGAAATTTTCTTAAGATTTCTAATCTCTTCTAATTCACAGTTTAGTTCTCTGCTAAGCCAAGTGGCATATTGTTTGGTAAAACCTGTGATAGATTTGTATATGATAAGTATTTTCATGAAATTTGATCCTTTCAAAAGGGAATTTTTTTATTTTTTCTTGGTTAGATATAATTTTTTTAGTTTATGTATAGATAGTATTAGAAAGATAAGACTGATGATAATAAAGATAAGACCACAGATTTTGTCTATTTTTTGATTGGTTAAGAGGCCAGTTATAAATATTAGGAAAGTAACTCCTAAAAATAGAGATATTATGAACATAATTAAAAGATATCGGATAATTTTGGGAGTTTTATGACTAGTACTTAGAGTGATGGTGCCATCTAGGATTAGGTCGAGTAAAATTTCAAAGATAAATTCATGGCTTAGTTTGTTTCTTTTAATTTATTTAGTTTTTCTTTTTCTTGGGTGAGTTTTTCTTTTTCACTGGCAACAAGATTATTTGGAGCTTTGGCAACAAAATTAGCATTATTAAGGAGACCCTCTCTTTTCTTGATTGAGGCTTCAAGTTCGGCGATTTCTTTTTCTTTTTGGGCTAAGTCTTCCGCGGTTAGAGTTTTTTCAAAGTAGATGGTGATGTCATATTCTTTATATACTACATTATAACTAGTTTTATCTTCCTTAGTAGTAGTGATATTAGTAATCTTAAGAATTTTAGAGATTAAGTCATAGTTTTCATTATTGTTAAATTTTATGATAACACTTTTGTCCATGTTGTTTTCTTGGTAGGTCTTGCGATATAACTTAATAAATTCAATCATCGAAGTTATTTTTTCACAAACGGGTTTATCTATTTCATTTTTGTTATAAATTGGATACTTACTAATCATAAGGTTAGTCGCACCAGTTAGATTTTGATAAATTTCATCAGTTACATAAGGCATGAATGGGTGGAGCATCTTTAGAATACCAGATAAAACTTTTTTCAAAATATTTTTAGTTGTATTGTTCTCTAAGTTAAATTTAGCAAATTCAATATAATTATCACAAAAATCATTATAGATAAAGTTATAAATTCTAAGACCAGCATTATTGAGTTCGAATTTATCCATGAATTTAGTGACATCATGAATAGTTTCGTTATATTTAGTTAAGAGCCATTTATCGATATCTTGAAGATTTTTAAGTTCGGCTTCTTCATTTATGTCGGCGATGTTCATGAGAACGAACCGAGAGGCATTCCATAATTTATTGATGAAATTCCAAGTGCTTTTTAAGTTTTCTTCGTCAAATTTTAGGTCCATGCCATTAGAGACAGCGGTTGTTAAATAAAATCTTAGAGCATCAGCGCCATATTCTTCACAACACTTGATGGGGTCTATACCATTACCGAGGCTTTTAGACATTTTGCGACCTTCTTTATCACGAATTAAACCATGAATAAGGCAGTGTTTAAATGGACGTTTATTAAGAAATTCTAAGCCTTGGAAAGTCATACGATTAACCCAGAAAGGGATGATATCATAACCGGTTACTAAAACAGAATTGGGGTAATAAGTTTTTAAATCAGTAGTATTATCAGGCCAGCCTAAAGTAGAAAAAGGCCAAAGAGCACTAGAGAACCAAGTATCTAGGACATCCTCATCTTGAGTCCAGCCCTCCTCTTTTGGTGCCTCTACTCCAACATATACTTTATCATCTTTATACCAAGCAGGAATACGATGGCCCCACCAGAGTTGGCGAGAGATACACCAGTCGTAGGTTATTTCCATCCAATGGTTCATGATTTTTTCAAAACGAGCGGGAACAAAGTTGACTTTCGTGTCTTTATTTTTTTGGTTCATAAGAACACGGTCAGCTAGAGGTCGCATTTTAACAAACCATTGTTTAGAAATCATCGGTTCTACTAAAACGCCACTTCGTTCACTAAAGGGAGCATTGTGGGTAATATTTTCAATACTTAGAAGAAGGCCGGCTTTTTTTAAGTCAGTGATTAATTTTTCACGACAGGTAAAACGGTCGATTCCTTCATAAACGCCGGCGGTAGAACTCATTGTGCCATCAGCGTTGATACATTTTACTTGGGGTAAGTTATGTCTTAGGCCAACTTCATAATCGTTGGGGTCATGAAAAGGAGTTATTTTAACACAGCCTGTACCTTTAGTCATGTCAGCATGTTCATCACTAATGATGGGAATAAGTTCGTTTACAATAGGTAAATAGACGTTTTGGCCGATATATTTTTGATAGCGTTCATCCTCAGGATTGACAGCGACTGCAGTATCACCAAAAAGAGTTTCGGGTCTAGTGGTCGCAACATCTAAGTATTCTGCACTATTTTCGATTTGGTATTTTAGATGGTAGAAAGCGCCAGGAATATCTTTATAAATAACTTCTTCATTAGATAAAGCGGTTTTTGCAACAGGGTCCCAATTGATGATTTTCTCACCTTGGTAGATGAGACCTTTGTTATATAAGTCGACAAAAACCTTGCGAACAGCCTTAGATAGGCCCTCATCTAGGGTAAAACGTTCTTTAGAGTAAGCTAAAGATAAGCCTAGAGTAGCCCATTGTTCGTGGATATTTTGGGCATATTCTTCTTTCCAGGCCCAAGCGTGTTTTAACCATTCTTCGCGGCCTAACTCACGGGGATTAAGACCCATGTCTTGGAGCTTTTTGTCAACTTTGGCTTGAGTGGCAATACCAGCATGGTCCATGCCAGGAACCCAAAGAGTATTGTAGCCTTGCATTCTTTTGTATCTAATTAAACAGTCTTGGATAGCGGTATCCCAAGCATGGCCGATGTGAAGTTTACCAGTAACATTAGGTGGTGGTATTACAATACAGAATGGTTCTTTTGCTTCCTGATTAGGTTCAAAGTAGCCACTTTCTTTCCATGTTTCATATTTGTTTTTTTCAACCAATTGATGGTTATATTTTTTGTCTAACATATTTAATCACCTTTCTAAAAATTAAAATAAAAAAAGGTTATACCAAAGGGTGCTTTTAGATAGGCACGGTACCACCTTTTATTTTTACTTATTTTGATAACGCTAATTTATAGCGGGCTATTAAAAGCCAACTAAACAAGCTACCTTCAAAAGTTTTCTCTTACTTGAATTACACCAACATCAAGCTCTCTTTAAAAGAGTCGGCTTTTTACTCCTCTTGTTTTTTGTTTTTACATTTATATTTTAGCAAATATCGCACTTATTAGCAAGAGTTTTTAAGGCTCTTTAGGGTTATTTTGATTATTTGGGGATGCTACTTGTTCAACTGGAGTATTCACTGGTTCAGTCGGTGCAGGTGTTGGAGATGGGTTATTTGTTTTTTTCTTTTTCAAGTTTATTAAAATAATAAAGGCCATAGCACCAATAGCGAGACCCACAAATAAGACAAGCATGATAGAAGAGTTTCGCTTTTTAGCTTCAGCTTCTTTTTTGGCCTCTTCTTCTAGTTCTTTCGGAGATTTGATGTATTCTTTGGTGATAAAATATTTTAGACGGTCACTGATTTCAAATTCGTAGTAGTCACCATTTAGTTTGGCATCTTTTTGATAGAGATTAAAGGTATTATTTCGTTCTTGGTAAGTGTAGATGTTGATAGTATCGCCTAAAATGTTTTTGAGGCTGGTGGTGGCAGGTATTTTGACCGTAAATTTGCCAGGAAAGCGAGAAATTTTGGAATAGTCGAGGAAATAACCTTTATGTTTTAGTTTCGATTCATCGGCCGAAGTTATTTTGGCGTCAAGGTCGAGGGCGACAGAACCATTTATATTTTGGCCAAAAAAAGTGAGAGTAAAATCATTATATTTGATGTTTAGAACTTTTTCAGTTCCTCTTATGGCACTAAAGAGTTCAGCGCCTAAGAAAGTTTTGTTACTGGCATCAATATTAATGAAGGTTTTACATTTAGCATAACTAATATATTTAATTAAGATAGTGTCTAAATCTTAGTTTTTATATTATATTAAGTCTTAATTTTCAAGATTGACTTTGAAAGTAATATCAAAAGGCATCTCTGAGTCATAAGTTACTAAGTTATTCACGGATGAGATAGTGATTCGTTCAAGTTTATAGTCACCGATAACAGTATTTTCGGGAAGTTCGAGATAAGGGCTAGTGTTTAGAGACTTAACATTTAGTTTTAGAATATCACTCGTAGTAGTATTTTTAAACCTTAGAGTCATGCTATTTAGGTTTTCACTTGCAGTGTATGTTAGAGGTATTTTTTCGCTTATCTTGACGGCTTTTTTATCTAAGTTTAGGGCGGTTAGTTCGAGTTTTTGAATAAAATTATTTTTCTTAATCGTAATTATATTGTCAAAAGGATAACTTGTAGAATTAGGAAGAGTGGCATTTAGGCTATAAAGTTTGGTAAATGTGCCACTTTCATTCTTGGCCGTAAGTTCGATTCCCTCGACAATGAAACTTAGGTAAGCAGCTGTACTAGGTATTTCTATGGTATGGTCAAACATATTAAGTTCTGATGTAAAAGTAACGTTGTTGTTATAATTTTTGAAGATTATTTTAGCGCTAATTAGTTCTCCTCCAGTTGTCTCGATGCTAGCGCCAATAACAGATGAGGGAAAAGCTTCGGCAGTACTTAAGCTAAAGTATACAAGAGATATATCACCAGTATTAGGATTGGATGTTGGGTTGGTTACTTCGGGTTCTTTGGGAGTTGGGTTATTAGTTTCCGGAGTTAGTTCGCCATAAGAGACTAATCTTGTACCTATAACAAGGCCTAGTAAGACAACGCCGATTAAGAGAATATATTTGATATTTTTATGCATCAAAAAGTCACCTTCTTTATTCTTTCTTTTTTAGGAAAAGCACTAGTCTTTTACTAATGCTTTAATTAGATGGGTCGAGGACACCAGGGAGATTTGTCTCACCATCCACGTAGCCATAACTATCTACTTTGTAGGATTTGTTGCTACTTTTTATTTTGATATCATAACCAGTTAGAGTTTTAGTTACTTCATAATCTGTTTTATAGTTGGTCTCATCTAAGTCAATTAAGGTTTTTAGACTAAAAGTAGTATCATTATATTTATGAATGTTTAATTTATGATTGACATCGACAACAACATAGTAATCATCAGCGAGAGTAATATCTAAA